>JAKDMK010000298.1 GCA_030452365.1 Nitrococcus sp. | reverse complement strand
GGAGATAGACTCTCCGTTCAGGAGCGAACGGCGTGCTAGTGGGCTCCCTGCGCCAACTCCTCGCGTTAAAGCGCTCTTTCAGCGTGACCCCATGCGCAAGTCCACCAGCCGCGCCAAACGCCAGCAGCGCCAGCCCGGTCAGGCCGCCCACATGGTCCCCAATCACAGGGATGCCAAGTTCTGCGAAATCGAGCGCAGCAGCAACGTAATTGCAAGTTGCATTCGCGGTGCTGTTGGCGCCAAGACCATCTACTTTGAGCCAAATTGCTTCTATAGGGAGGGCACGAATCGTTTCAATGAATACCCTCCGCTGGTCAGGATTTCGCAAGCTAGCGTAAGGAAGAGCCAATGAGTAAATGACTGGAATATTAGCCCCGCCTTCGGCATCTAATCGAAGCCGCAACTGCTCCGTGCAATCTGCATCAACATCGATCCACGGGTCGGTGGACCTTTCAGTTACATGAGTTGGCGCAAGTATCTGTGTGTAGCCGCCGGCCAATGTAAACTCAGCCACCTTGGCGATTAACTGACGCCCCCTGCGGCCTTGGAAGTCGTCTACCTCATGCGGGCGCTGCCCACCCCACGGCAGCTGAGAATGCCCGTTGCCAAATATACCGGGCAGGGCTGACTGCTGCGTGCATGGGTCAAGAACCGCATCCAAACGACGATTCAAGACATGCTCCCGTAGCTCCTGGTGTCGCGCATGTTGGGTAGCGTCAAAAACGACCCCGGTGAACCCGGCATCACCCGAGGCAAGAAAGTTGAGCAGTTCCTTGTGGTCATTCCGCCCAGCACGGATGTACAGCCCGAGCGGGCTGGGGGCCGGCCGAATGACCCTCGGAAACGAGCGGACGTTGCTAGACAAAGCACCGATCCTGATTTTTGGATGTACGCTTGACTATATACTTGACATTCCCATTGCGCAATCGCTTGAGGCAACGGCAGACATTGCCGTGAGGCAAAGGCGACGAGCGGCTGCGGGCCGGCTCGGATGCCGCAATGCGCTGCGGGAACAAGGTGCCCGTCGATCAACGGGTTGACTATGGATGTCGTCTACGTTTTTGGCAGGCGGCACGTCCTTGGCGTTGCCAGGTTACACTGACGAAACGAACCCGCCGACAAACCCTTAGGCATATGGCACGGATACTCGACATCCGGTTGGCGCTATCCGCCGACGCGACCGCGATAGCGACCCTGTCGCGCGACCTCATCGAGACCGGTCTCGGCTGGTCGTGGACGCCTGAGCGGGTGGCCGGCGCCCTCGCTCGTAAAGACACGATCGGGGCAGCCGCATGCGTCGGCCTGACGATGACGGGGTTTGCCCTTATGCGCTTCGGTTACGAGGAGGCCAATCTGGATCTGTTGGCTGTCCGCCCGCCTTGGCGCCGTAGGGGCATCGGCCGGGCGCTGGTACGATGGCTGGAGGAATCGGCCCTGGTCGCCGGCATCGGGATCGTTCGGATTCAGGTGCGCGCCGATCAGCCGGCCGCGCTGGCATTCTACCGGTCCCTCGGCTACCGGTCCTGGAGGAAGGTAGCTGGCTATTACGGAAAGCGGCAAACCGCGCTATATATGGCGCATGATCTCTGGTGCCCGCCGGTTCTGGACAGTCTTCGCTGAGCCGCTTCACGCGTATGAATCTATGAAAAGCGCACGCGTCGGGAGTACAGATCGCGCTGACGAGGCAACGTAGCGAAGTCCCGTCAAATCCCGGAGCCGACCCAACGCCGCCGATCGACGATGCCAAGCACCGCGTCGCTTACCCATGACCAGGGGTTGTCGAGAAATTTTAAATTGTCGCGATCGGGGGATGGCGTGACGCCGGGCACCGGCGGCATCTACGCGAACGGCTACACGTCGGCGCCGATCCGTTTGGCAAACTCAAGCGTTTCAATGCCAGCCATTGGGTCACAAAGCCCCTTGCGGTGCCGCCGGCCCGCTTGGCCACCCAAGATGCGACGGTCGCGATACGACCCAAAGCCGACACTGCTGCCACATCCGGCGCGCCTGTGTGGTACGGGTGACCTCGATGCCTTTCGCCAGAGGGGAATTGGGACCCAGAACCTACGAGCCGCAGATCTGCTTGCCGCCCCTACAGCAAGCTTCGCCGATGTACTAAGCGAGATCGCCGGAATGCCCAGTCTCAGGGGCTACCGTTGCACGAAGTGTTACCACCGCCGGTGACGGGGTCCTGTGGGTAAGGGCCAGGTCATTGAGAAACCCCGACCGCTTGGAGGATGAAGCCCAAAATAAGCAGCAAGATTCCAATTGCACCGTAACGTATACGCCTAAACTCAAAAGGGGCTTGATTTTTCACGTGCGCCTCTATCTGCGCCTCTAATAGCATTTTCCGCCTCATCTCTAAGTACTCTACCCACTTATTAATTTCGTCCTGACTAAACACTTTCGGATCGCGCTTACGTGCATCTTCAATCAGGTTGTCGTACGTTCTATGTACATTCACACCGCGACTTTCTAGCAAACGCTTCTCGTAGGCTTTTGATGGGTGCACAAGAATATCGTAGCCAAGTAGAAGAGCACCCACAATGTCACAGAGCAAACCCAAGATAGTGATGTTGGTGTTCATATGTCTCGATACTAGCGCCAGTCAGTGGTTGTCTGCCTAACGCTGAAACTAGGTCGTGCCGACCACAGTGTTTGGACGAGACGCGGCGATTCCGAGCGGCGGCTTAACTGCGTCATTAGGTGAGTCCTGATGGCTGGGTTCCATGCGCTTTCTCTAATGTTTTGGAGACGCCCTCCGTTCCTTGCAGTGCGGCTTTG
Source organism: Nitrococcus sp. (assembly GCA_030452365.1). Lineage (GTDB taxonomy): Bacteria > Pseudomonadota > Gammaproteobacteria > Nitrococcales > Nitrococcaceae > Nitrococcus. The sequence goes on along the minus strand of JAKDMK010000298.1, from coordinate 1,170 downwards.
ACAGCAGTGGCGAACTGCTCGCAACATCCTTCAATCTGGAGAGTAAAATTGTCCGACTTGCCGATCATCCGCACGTGTGCGGCGCGATAATGTTCTTTGCAGCGAAATGTTGCAAGTCTTTTACGGAGCTCTGATTCTCCCCACTCGATCCTCTCGCGGCTCATCTTGGAGTCTCGGAACTGAAATTTAACGAGGGGCTCCCATGGTGGAGGATCGTCTTCGCCATGCTTCAGCACATCTAAGCGGCGTTGCCTAGTGTCTTTGTGGAATCCCAAAAACCCGATCCCGCTTCGTTGGCGCAGGTTGATCGATGCTGCATCGCTCAGATTCTTCAGCAGGGACCGTTCTTGTTCATTAACCCAGAACAATGCTACTTCGGCATCTTTGTCTGACAAGGCGTTTGCGTTTTTAAAATACAGGTACACAGTATTTGCTCGTAGAATTAATTTAGTTATTGCCTTGGTTGCGTACCATTCTGGGAAAAGCCTCCAAACGCGAATTTCCATTTGCACTAATTTTCCAGCTGAACGCCTAACCGCCGCTTCGGCTCGCAGAGCCTCTTCTTCGGTCCCGCGTGACCTGTGTGACACATAAAATTCGAGCAAATGTGAAGAGTGCTCAGACACAAGCGCCATCGCATCTTCGGCGACCTTTTCTCGCGCCTCTCGCCGCTTCGTACGCCGCTCAATCCAAGACCGAACTGCATTTGTGAGAAATGCGCTAATGATGGCCCCGGTCACCGCTCCGATGAGCGCCGCACCGATGGTCGGATTGTCAATCGAGAACGACATAGTACTGGCAACTCCTTAATGTCTGACCCGTAGCAGACTAGGCAGTATGAGGAGTAGGATCCAGATTTTCCGATCATGCACTGCTTACACGGTGAAGCGCTCGTTGTCTACCATGTATGAACGGCCGCTCATGGCCGAGAGCTGACGGAGATGCCGTCTTCCTACCTCGCCGCCGCGACTCTACATCGATGGCCAAAGTTGCCATTGGCTCACAGCGCTGCACCAAGGGTAGCTTACGGCCTGCTACGCCGTGCTGGGCAACGGAGGGCTTGAATCGAGCTGCCTGGAGGCATCGGGCGAACGGCATCGCGCCGCGCGTGGTCGAATCGATTGCAACGCCACTCGGACGACAGGAGAAATGCCATGATGGTGAACAAGG
>JAKDMK010000297.1 GCA_030452365.1 Nitrococcus sp. | reverse complement strand
ACGTATTCACGGCGTGTCCGCGCAAGTCCCCCGCCATCCCGCCCGGAAACTCCGCAATTGGGGATCGGTATAGAAGATGTTTCAAGGTTGGCCGTTGCTAAGCCTAGTGATCTGGTTGCCCATTGTCGGCGGCTTCTTGATACTGGCGATGGGGGATCGCTCGCCGGACCGGGTACGCTGGCTGGCGCTGGCGGTGAGTGTGATGGCGTTCGTGCTCAGCCTGCCGCTGTGGTTCGGTTTCGAAGGCGGCACGGCGGCCATGCAGTTCGTCGAGCGGGTACCCTGGATCGTTGCCTTCGATATCAACTACCACCTGGGCGTGGACGGTATCTCCATGCCGCTAATCCTGCTCACCACGTTCTGCACCGTGCTGGTGGTAATCGCCGGCTGGGAGGTGATTCGCTACAAGCCGGCCCAATACATGGCCGCGTTTCTGATCATGGAAGGGCTGATGGTCGGTGTCTTCAGCGCGCTGGATGCGATTCTCTTCTACGTGTTCTGGGAGGCCATGCTGGTGCCGATGTTTCTGATCATCGGCATCTGGGGCGGGCCCGATCGAGTCTATGCGACGATCAAGTTCTTCCTCTATACCTTCCTCGGCTCGGTGCTGATGCTGGTGGCGCTGATCTACCTGGGCTTCCGGGTAGACAGCTTCGCTATTTTCGACTTCTACGATGCGGCGCTGGGGCTGAACGCGCAAATACTGATCTTTCTCGCCTTCCTGATAGCCTTCGCGGTGAAGGTGCCGATGTTCCCGGTGCATACCTGGCTGCCGGACGCCCACGTGGAGGCGCCGACCGGGGGCTCGGTGATTCTGGCGGCGATCATGCTCAAGGTCGGCGGCTATGGCTTTCTGCGCTTCAGCTTGCCGATCACGCCCGAGGCCAGCATGACCTTGGACTGGCTGATCATTGCGCTGTCGCTGATCGCGATCGTCTACATCGGCCTGGTTGCCATCGTGCAGGACGACATGAAGAAGCTGATCGCCTACTCCTCGGTGGCCCACATGGGCTTCGTGACGCTCGGCTTCTTTGTCGTCTTCGATATCGTTGCCCAGGCCGGCATGACAGATGGTGGTGCCGCCATGGCGCTGGAGGGCGGCATGGTACAGATGATCTCCCACGGCTTCATCTCGGCCGCGTTATTCCTCTGTGTCGGGGTGCTCTACGACCGTATGCACACGCGCCAGATTCGGGACTACGGCGGCGTGGTCAACCGCATGCCGATCTTCGCCAGCTTCTTCGTGCTGTTCGCCATGGCCAATGTCGGTCTGCCCGGTACATCCGGATTCGTGGGGGAATTCCTGGTCATCCTCGCTAGCTTCAAGGCCAGCATCTGGTACGCCACAATCGCCGCGGTGACACTGATTCTGGCGCCGGCCTTCACCTTGTGGATGATCAGGCGCGTGGTCTATGGCGAGGTAGCCAATGAGCAGGTAGGCGCCATGTCGGACGTCAACGGCCGTGAGTTCCTGGTGCTCGGGCTGCTGGCGGCGGCGGTGCTGCTCTTCGGCATCTGGCCTGCGCCGCTGATCGACGTCATACAGCCGTCGCTCCAGCACCTGCTAGAGCAGGTGGTAGTGGCGAGCTAACGAGGACGATCATGAACTTCGAGATGCCCGACTTCTCGCTCGCGCTCCCGGAGATCTGGGTGCTCACCATGGCCGCAGTGGTGCTGGTCGTGGATCTGTTCGCGCGTGGGCGAGAGAGCGCGCCGGCGTTCTATCTGACACAGTTCACGCTGGTGGTGGCCGCTTGGCTGTCGTTGGAGATCCAATGGGGTGCGGACGCCGTAACCTTCAGCGGCGGCTACGTCGCGGACTCGCTCGCAGCGCTGCTCAAGCTCGGAATCTGTGTGCTGGCCTTCCTCGCCTTCGCGTACAGCCGCGATTATCTGCGCCAGCGCGATCTGTTGCGCGGCGAGTTCTTCCTGATCGGGCTGCTCGGTGTGCTCGGCAGCATGATCATGTCCTCGGCCGCGAGCATGCTCACGCTCTACATGGGTCTGGAGGTGCTCTCGCTCAGTCTTTATACACTCACGGCATTCGACCGTAACAGTCGCATCGGCACGGAAGCGGCGCTGAAGTACTTCGTTCTAGGCGCGCTGTCCTCGGGCTTCCTGCTCTACGGCATGTCCATGATCTACGGGGCCACCGCCAGCCTAGATCTAGCGGTAATCGCGCAGGCCGCCGCCAGCGGACAGAATGGACTCTTGATGGCCTTCGGTCTCACCTTCGCCATTGTCGGCGTCGCATTCAAGTTCGGCGCCGTGCCATTCCACATGTGGATTCCCGATGTCTATCAGGGCGCGCCGACGCCGGTGACTCTGTACATCGGCACCGTCTCGAAGGTGGCGGCGGTGCCGCTGTTCATACGCCTGATCGCCGAAGGGCTGGGGCCGCTGGATGCGAACTGGCAGTTCATGGCCGTATTGCTATCGGTCGCGTCGCTGGCGGTCGGCTCGCTGTTCGCGTTGGTGCAGACCAACATTAAGCGCATGCTCGCCTACTCCACCATCGCCCACATCGGCTTTCTGTTTCTGGGCTTCGTCGCGGCGACGCCGGAGGGGATGGCGGCAGCGCTGTTCTACGCGTTTGCTTATGCCCTTATGACGGCGGCCGCCTTCGGCGTGGTCATCCTGGTGTCGCGGCGCGGCTTCGAGGCCGACCAGATCGCCGACATGAAGGGGCTTAACGACCGCCACAGCGGCTTTGCCCTGGTGATGCTGGTCGCCATGTTCTCGCTCGCAGGTGTGCCCGGTACCATCGGGTTCTACGGCAAATGGGTGGTGCTCAAGGCGGTGATCGACGCGGGCTTCATCTGGCTCGCCGTGGTCGCAGTGATCTTTGCCGTAATCAGCGCCTTCTACTATCTGTCTGTGCTCAAAGCGGTGTATTTCGATCGGGTCGACGACGTCGAGCCCCTGCAGGCACCGATGGGCCAGCGCGTGGTACTCGCCGCCAACGGCATCGCCGTGCTGCTGCTCGGCATTTTCCCGGACGGGCTACTCAGCGCCTGCAAGGCGGCACTTGCCGGTTGATCGCCCGTTCGTCCCCAATTCCGGCGTCAGATAGTGCTACCCATTTCAGCTTAGACGCATGCTCATCTCCTACAAGCACCGCTTTCTTTTCGTCCATATCGCCAAGACGGGTGGGACCAGTATCCGCGGCGCACTGCGGCCCTACCGCTGGGGTTGGCCCTACAGTATGCAGCTTGCGCTGTGCAGTCTGATGAGCCAGTTGACCCGACCCCGGCACATGCTCGGCATCAAGTTCCCGCGTCATGCCAAGGCCATCGCCGCAAAAGAGATGCTGCCGAGCGAAGTCTATGATTCCCTGTTCAAGTTCACCGTGGTGCGCAATCCATGGGATCTGCAGGTGAGCTCCTACCACCACCTGTGCCGCGAGCATCCACGGCTGCTGGACGGCGCATCGAGCTTTGATGCATTTCTCGAGCGCAAGCTTGACCCGCAGCGCGAACACGAGGATCTGCTCGACGTTTCCCAGGAGCTGCAGTCGGACTACGTGGTCGATCTCAGGGGGAATCTTATCATCGACTACATCGCGCGCTACGAGCGCCTGGAGGATGATTTCACCGAGATTTGCCGGCGTATCGGCATCGACCGGCCGGCCTTGCCGCACTTGCGCCAGGCCACCGCGCGCAAAGCCTACCGCGACTACTACAGCACCAAGACACGCGCGCTAGTGGCCAGACACTATGCCGCCGATCTCGATCGCTTCGACTATTCGTTCTGAGATTGCAGGCCATGCGGGTGGGCCAATGGCATCGGCACTCGGACGGATTCTCGCCCGTGAAGGATCCGCTCGGGACGAACACTCCAGTCACACGCGCCAGGAGCCAACCGCAGTGGGCGCCTTCGCCCTTAGATGCGGATTTGCTCAACCGTTAACACAGCGTGATGGCGGACAAAGGGGCACATCTGCAGAAGCATGCGGC
>JAKDMK010000296.1 GCA_030452365.1 Nitrococcus sp. | reverse complement strand
CCCACGGATCCCTGCAGGCCGCTATGCATCCAGGCATAGCACTGCTCACTATCATATGGATCCGTGGCTCACTGGCGATAAGCAAGCTCAATAGTGTCGTTTCGAGCATACGGGTCAATTTCGACGCGCAGCTTAAGAACGACCGGCGTCGGCACCTTGCGCCGCTTCACGATCTCCATCCGGACAAGGCCGATGGCTTCCAGCTTGCCCAGCGTCCGGGTCAGATTGGGCGCGGCGCGGCCGGTAATCTCCGCAAGCTCCGCAATCGACTGCGGTCGCCGATCGCGAAGAACGGCCATAAGCTCCCGATTTTCAGGAGTCAAGAGCCGCATCAGCGCATCGACGGAATTGAAGCTTGGCTGCGCCGCATCTTCCGGCGCGGGCCGATCTCCCCGCGCAATCGCCTTCATTTCCTCCTTCAAATCCTGATGGCTCTGAATTTTATAGCTAGTCATGGTTGTTTCCTTCCGTCTTTGCCGGAATCATCGACCACGACGACCGGAATACCGCGCTCTGTTAGCACGCGCTCGACCTCGGCAAAGAAATCCTCAGTCAGGGTCTCGGCGTCCTTGAACGCGTACGGGCGGCCGGGGTCGCTCTCCGTTCGGTGCCAGTGATCAGCGGTGACCGGGCGTGGCTTGAACCGCGTTCCTGTCGCGGTCACGATGTGCGCGTTATCGAAGCCTATCAGCCGCTTATCCTCCGGGTCGTGCAGCGTGAAGGAGTAGCGCAACCCGTGAGGTCGCTCGCGTGTCGGCGGAACCCGCCTGATGGCGAATTTCACGTAATACCCGCTCGGATACCAATGCCTGCGCCCATCGAAGGCGAGAAGAAACTCGAGCGTATGTTCCAGCCCTCGTTTCATATGCTATCACTACATGGTAAGTATGGACGAGTCAAGCCAAGGCTGGCAAGTAAATGGCCGTTCGGAATACTGAACGCCGCTTGAGTCGGTATAGGCAATGGGGGCAGTGCTTGATCTCGGCGTCAACGTGCGCGACGACTTTCTCGAAGACGATGTCGATGCGGGCGCGCCGTTCGTGCTCCTGGCTGGGCGTAGGCTCAGCTATCTCTGAGTAGTTACTTTTTAAGTTGAATGAGAAAAGAGCCGATATTGCCGACCAACATGCCGAATGAGCCGACGATAAATAGGTAGATGCCGATCAGCTGGAGCGGATCTTTCCACAGAAAGAGGATGCTGCCGATGAAGAACAAAAGCCCCCCTAGCACGCCGATGCCCTGGTGAAACCAGCCAAAATCATTGACCAACCGGCGAAAACGCTCCGTGCTCATGCCTATGACATCTCTCCCGATATTTCTTCCGAAATTAAGCATCCCGCGCCCGTATAAAGCGAGCGTACGTACTGTTGAGCCGATCGTTCAATTTTGATGCTGATCGGCCAACGGTAGTTCCCGTCGGAGAGGTCACGCTCGTGGGCCTTCCCAGAAGTTGAGTGTGGCATTCTGTCTGTATCGGTGGTCCAAATCATGGGGTCCACGTTAATGCGGGGGCGTGCTTGAAACGCCGGCCCGTAACCACCATCTGCATTGAGTGCACCCAAGCAAACTATGAGCTGACCATTGATGGACATTTGGCCTCGTGAATACACATGGAAGGACATCACACGCATTAGCCTGGGACTGGTAATGCTCGTGCTCGGGGTTGCCGGGCTGATAGTCCCCGTTCTGCAGGGATTCCTCTTCCTGCTGATTGCGGTCTTTCTGCTGGCACCCTATTCCCGGCTCATGCAACGGCTGCTCGAGATGGGCGAGCGTCGTTTCCCTGGTGTCGCGGCCCGCGCACGGCCTGCGTACAATCGCTGGTTTCGCCGCAACCGGGACGATGACAAACCGGCGCGGTGACTTTACCGACAGCTTTCACCAACGCATCGCTACGCCGTGGCGCTCTCGTAACGGGCCTCGGCGAACTCCTCGACCATCTTTCGGCAGAATGCTGGGATGTCGCCGGGCTTGCGGCTGGAGATTAGGCCCTGATCGACAACCACCTCCTCGTCCACCCAGTCGGCGCCGGCGTTATTGATGTCAGTCTTGAGTGACGGCCAGGATGTCATACGCTTTCCCCGGATCACGCCGGCGTCGATCAATGTCCACGGTCCATGGCAGATCACCGCCACCGGCTTGCCGGCATCGAAAAACGCCTTGACGAACTCAAGCGCACGGGGTTGTGTGCGCAGCGCGTCGGGGTTCATCACGCCACCCGGCAGCAGCAGCGCGTCGTAGTGCTCGGCGCGGGCTTTGTCGAGGGCCACATCGACCGCGACTTCCTCGCCCCAGTCCGTGAACTTCCAGCCCTTCACCTTGCCGTCGGCCGGCGAAACCACATACGTCTTGGCGCCGGCCTCGTAAAGCGCCTGACGCGGCTCGGTGAGCTCGACCAGCTCGAAGCCGTTGGCGACGAGGATGGCGACTTTTTTACCCTGTAGTGTCGATGCCATGATCTTGACTCCTGTGTTGCCTCACTCACGCCGCGCGCTTGCGGGCAGCGGGCCTCCGGCACACTTTTCGCACCCGTGACGATGTCGTGCATGAGGTTTAGCGCCAGGAAGTTCGCCTGCTCATCATGACAACGAGCGGACACCTCACCGGCGGTGCGCTCGACCACCACGCTGCCGTCAAACTTATCGAGTCGATGTGCGGTATCGGATAGTTGTGGTTATAGAAAGTCTTGAAGGCGACGATCCGCTTCCATGGGCCGGTCCGGTACCATGTCAATTGTGTTTCGGTCAGCTCGCTGGGCTCGCCATACCGATCGATGACCAGTTTCGCAGCCTCTCGCGATTCCTCCGGCCAGTCTTTGATGGTTTGTGATGCTCCCGTCGCAGCCATAAGCTCGCCTCCATAGATCATCTTCAAGCGAACATTATCTAAGACACCACTTTTACTTCTGGGGTTCCGTTAGTGAAGTAGGCGGTCTAGGCCGAAACGAACGCTGCCATTGTCGAGACGATGCTCAGGATCATGGAGACCACGTCCAAGGACTACGGTTATGCGGTGCGCAGCGTTCACGCCAAGGGCTACGGCCTGCTGCGCGGCGAGATGCGCGTCCTGGATGACTTGCCACCGGTTCCGGCGCAAGGCGTATTCGCCGAGCCGGGCACCTACCCGGCGGCCCTGCGCCTGTGCGTGGCAGAAGGTCTTCTCGGCCGCTTTGCGCCGCATCGAGGCGGCGATGGAGCGGCGCGGCCGCGAGAGCTTCGCCATCGTCGGCGAACCGCAGACCCACATCCTCGGAGAGACCTTCTACAATCAGGGCTGTTGCTCTACCCTTTACATCTTCACGGCGGCACACATTCAGTCGAGAAGCTTGAGACCGGTTACGCAGCCGATGATGCCGAGCAGTAATAAGATGCGCATTAGGGAAATTGGCTCACCTTCGAACACCATCCCATACGCCACTGTCAGCGCAGCCCCGATGCCGACCCATACAGCGTAGGAGGTTCCGGTCGGAAGCTCGCGCATCGCGTAGGCCAGTCCAGCCATGCTCGCCGCGAGCCCGAGGAAGAACACGATCGTTGGCGTCAGGCGCTGAAAGCCTTCCGATTTACCGAGCGCAATCGCCCAGACGCTTTCGAATACACCGGCAACGATGAGTATCAGCCAGGCCATGGACTGCTCCGGTAGGACAGCGGGTGGCTCATCGCTGCTCGGTAACAGCGCTCAGCGCCAATCCGTGTTAGCCACAGGCATGTCCTGCGGGCAGGGCAGTGGTGTTTCAATGCGCGCAAACCGCAGCGCAGCTTTACCGCCTCCTCGTCCGTGCCGGTACTACCTGTCCGCAGTGCGCGCACTTCGATCCGTAGCGGTATAGCGTTGCCGCGCGTCAACGACTAGGGATCAACCCGTAGTTGAACTAGTAATTTTCCCTATTTCTCATCCACGATTGACCTGCTAATTGTATCCGGGCACATCGATCGTGTGCTCTGCAACATCGACGATAGAGGGATGGG
>JAKDMK010000053.1 GCA_030452365.1 Nitrococcus sp. | reverse complement strand
ATCCAGCGACTAGATGCTGGGACTCCGCCTGACGGCTCAGCGCAGAATGACAGTACGAAAAGGTCATTCTGCGCAGAAGGGGGTGAGTAGTTACTCGAGAGGATAAATAGATAACTTGGAAACCTGATAAGCCGCGCCACCGTCGAGGAGCGCATCAACGACATAATCCGCGCCAAGCGCAAATTGGCCGGTTTGATGGCTGGCGCGGGTGAAAGATGGATCGGCAACCTCGACGCAGATGAGCTGAAAACACTCTTTACCTTGGGATAACGCACGCTCAGGAGGACACAGCGCGATGCCGAGTCTGCTTGCCTACATCGGCGCCGCCTGTGCGGAGATCGCCGGATGCTTCGCCTTCTGGGCCTGGCTGCGGCTTGACAAGAGTGCGTTGTGGCTGTTGCCGGGCATGGCGAGCCTAGCGATCTTTGCGTATCTGCTGACTTTTGTTGATCTCGATTTCGCAGGGCGCGCCTACGCGGCTTACGGCGGTATCTATATCGCGAGCTCCCTGCTCTGGCTGTGGCTGGCGGAGGGAAGGGTTCCCGACCGCTGGGACCTCCTGGGCGGTGTGATTGCGCTATTGGGTAGCGCAATCATCCTGTTTGGCCCGCGGGATCCAGGGGCGTAACTACACCGCATCCGGGCGAGCGCCATCCAAAATGTCAAACAACCGCCTCCGGTTTAAAGAAAACGTCGAGTGATTCCATACCGCTTCCGCATTTCCTGTAACAGCTCCGTCCGCCTCATCCGCATTCTCCATCGAGTGACTGGATAAACCGTACGTAACTACTCACCCCGCGTCATCCTGCGCGCCTGCCTATGCACGGCACGCAGACAGGCAGCGAAACGGCGTCGCAGGATCCAGCGACCAGATTCTGCGACTCCGCCTTACGGCTCCGCGCAGAATGACAGTACGAAAAAGGTATCCTGCGCGGAAGGGCGGATGAGTAGTTACAACCGGATATAATTAAGTGCTAAAAAACCGGACAGATTGTGCATTGCCTCTTATGCATTACCTACCTCTTATGCATTACCTACCTCTTATGCATTACCTACATCTGCGGACTTGTGAAAAAAAGTCAGCAATGGCAAATTGCCCAATATAATAGACCAGCAAACGATTTGCTGGCGCGAGGGGTGTGTATCTACAGCGAAAACGAGTAATGCTTTTTCGCTCCCAGGGATGGATGCACGACTTCATGAAGGAAGGGAATAACGGGGTAGCAGTGGGATGATAAACTCTAATAATAAACATCGCTTAGCTACGTTGGCTTTATCACCGACAACGGTAATAGCTACAGACCAAGCAACACAACCGAAAGTGTTGCTGATCTCTAACACCACTTGGTACATCGTCAATTTCCGCTCCGGGTTGATTAAAGCGCTGCTCGCCTCAGGCTGGTCGGTTTGCGTTGCGGCCCCGCCAGACGAGTACAGCAACGAACCGGTCTTGCAGCATTGTAACCGCCTAACGTTGCCGTTCAGTCGGCGCGGTAAAAACCCTTTGCGCGAGCTGGCAACCCTCTTTCGCATCGCGTTGCTGCTGAGGGCTGTTCGACCGGATATTGTTCTTGCCTGGACACCCAAACCGAATATTTATGCCGCCTTCGCCGGTAGGGTGCTAGGTGTTAAAGTCATTCCGACCATTGCGGGCCTGGGCACCGCGTTCATTCGCCGCGGCGCGCTGAGCCGTATCGTTAGCCTACTATATCTCTGTTCTCTAAAGCGCTGCCTCCGGGTCTTCTTCGAAAACAATGACGATCAGCAATTGTTCGTGAGCAATGGCTGGGTTGCTGGGAGTGCCGCGGAGCGTTTGCCGGGCGCGGGCGTCAATCTCAAGCGCTTTACGCCTACTCCGCTGCCCTCCGGCGATGAAAAGGCGGTATTTCTGTTCGCGGGGCGACTGCTGGCGGATAAGGGATTGCGCGAGCTGATCGCCGCCACTCGCAAACTTAAGGCCGAACGCCACCAGTTCCGTCTACTCATCGCCGGGTTTATTGACACGGGCAACCCGTCCGGCATTTCGCAAGACGAGCTCGATCTCTGGCATCGCGAAGAGTCGATCGAATACCTCGGCCCCTTCAAGGACATCTGTCCAGTCATCGCACAGGCCGATTGTGTCGTATTGCCGTCTTATCGCGAAGGCGTCCCAACTATTTTGCTGGAAGCCGCGGCGATGGCGCGGCCGATCATTGCGACCGATGCGATAGGCTGTCGCGATGCCGTCGTTGACGGCGAGACTGGATTCCTTTGCCGACCACGTGATGTGGATTCTCTCTCCGCGGCCATGCGGCACATGTTGCGTCTCTCCCGCGGTCAGCGGGCGGAAATGGGTGCCCGTGGGCGGCGATTCGTCGAAAATTCCTTCGACGAAAAGAGTGTCATTGAGCGGTACTTAACCGTTGCAAGCATTTACCAGAGCAAAAAGTTGGAGATTGCACAGGCCGGGGTAGTGACACGGTAGTACTGCCACTCGTAGGGACGCCGCAATGCACGTTCGAAACGGGAAGCAATAACGCCTTCGATTGAACCGCAAGGTGAACAACAACAAAGGACTGCGCTTGGCACTGGAGAATAATTATGAATATTGGGTGGCTTTGTACTGCTTCGGGGTTTGCGGCAACGATGATCTGTATATCACTGATGCGACCTGTCGCCATACGATGGGGGCTAGTGGATCGCCCTGGCGGGCGCAAGCACCACAGGATCGAGGTTCCGCTGGTCGGCGGTACAGCTTTATTTGCCGCGCTAGCGGGGTGCTGGGCGATGCTGCAAATCAGCTGGCCGGCGTGGATGCCCGTCTATCTGTTGGCAGCGGGCGTGCTGGTCGCCGTTGGGATGCTAGATGACCGTTACGACCTGAATCCGGTCGCGAGATTGATTTTGGAAGCCGCTTGCACCATGGCGGTTGTCCTCTATGGGCAGCTGGCGTTAAACGATCTGGGTGATTTGTTCGGCGCGGGCTCAATTCATACCCACGCCTTTGCGGTCGCGTTCACCCTGTTTGCAGTGCTTGGCGTGACCAACGCTATCAACATGTTCGACGGCGCGAACGGTTTGGCGGGTGGCACCTCGCTGATCTCCGCATTGGGTTTCAGTGTTGCGGCATCGGCGGTCGGCGCCGCGGGCGCTCACAACGCCTTGCTGCTGCTCGCGGGCGCACTCGGTGGCTTTCTAATATTCAATTATCGGCTGCGCCAGTTCAATTCGCCATTAGTATTTTTGGGTGATGCCGGAGCGCTGTTCCTCGGGTTTACACTCGCCTTGGCGGCTGTTTTTCTGAGTCAGCGGCCGGGACTGCATTTGCCCCCGATCGTCGCAGTATGGATTGGCGGTATGCCGTTGCTGGAAATTGCCCGAATCGTGGTCCGCCGGCTTGTTAATGGCGCAAATCCCCTGCAAGCGGACCGCACGCACGTGCATCATTGCCTGCTCGGGCTGGGGATACCTGAACGCTGGGTGGTAGCCGCAGTATGGCTGTGCCAAGCTATGCTGACAACCGTGGCCATTGTGTCCTGGTTGTCTGGCTGCAGTGAAGCTCGGCTCTTTTATGGGTTTGTGCTGCTGTTTCTTGTTTACAGTCTAGCGGTAGAGTGGGCCTGCCGCGCAGCCTCGCGTCGCGTACTTTCCCAGCCACAAGGATCGGGCTAAGAGGAACGCTCATGGCTGCATGGATGCTTTCACAGGGCGGGCGACGAGATCAGTCTCGTGCAGGCGCTGGGTGTTGGCGGTAGCGTGAATCTGACCACGGCCGATACCAACCGCATTTTGGAGTTTCCCGGTGCGTCCGCTAAGCCGCAGTTTTTCTGGCTGAATTCAGGTTCGCCCGCGCCCATGCTGCTTGTCACGCGGCCTCAGGTCCAGCCGCAGGATGTGTTTACGTATCCACCTCCAATCTTACCTGCGTCGCTAGGATTGTGCGCCAGTTACTGCTATTCGTTCAAACGATTTGGCAGAATTGTGTAATTGATTCTTTGGTAGGCCATCAATGTACAACAATGCCCCTTTGCAGACCGTGCGGCAGGTTGAGCTGCAGCCGCTTAATCCCGCGGCAACATCAGAGGCAGCGGGCATGGACCTGCTCGAAATCCTCGCGATTCTGCTGGATGCCAAGTGGTGGATTATTTCTATTACCGCGAGTGTAGTGTTCTTATGCGCGCTCTACGCCTTTCTCGCCACGCCTGTTTATCAGGCCAATGTGATAATTCAGATCCAGACGAACGGCGCCGACAGTCGCTCTCCCAGCCCGAACACTACGCCGGACGGGCTGTTCGTAACCACCGCGCCGACTGAGGCTGAGATCAATGTTATGACTTCACGCGCGATAGTGATGCCGGTAGTCAGGAAGCTGCATCTCAGTATTGCAGCCGAGCGTGACTGCGCGCCTGTCATCGGTTGCCTGTTCACGGGGGAGGAATTGATTTCTGCTACGGTTACGCGCTTCGAAGCCCAAGATTATAAGCAGCCTTTAACCCTCAGGGCCGGTGCAAATCAGACCTACGCGCTTTATGCGCCCGATGGTGAACGGGTTCTTACCGGCACAGTCGGTAAACTAGCCGTCTCTGACAATGGGCAAACAGAGATCTACGTTCAGGCGCTGTCCGCGCCTGTCGGCGCCTCGTTTACTTTGACCAAAAGCCCATTGCTGCTAAAAGTCGCCCACCTAAGAGCGAATCTCACCGCCACGCAGCTTGGCGAGGAAACCGGGATCGTTGAGATAACGCTGGAAGGGGCTGATCCGGTGCGCATCAAACAAGTTCTCAACGCTGTTGCCGACCAGTATCTCAAGCTGAACATCGCCGCCAAATCGGCCCAGGCACGCGAGAGCCTGGTATTCATCACCAAGCAGCTTCCCGATCTCAAAGCCAAGCTAAACGCGGCAGAAACCGCGCTCAGCGACTACCGTGTCGAATACGGCGCGGTGGACGTTGGCCTGCAGGCCGGAAGCCTGCTTCATCGCAGTGCCCAATTACAGGAACAGCTCTCTCAGCTCAACCTTAAGGAAGCGGAGCTGGCACAGAGGTACGACCCGCATTACCGCACATACGCAGCGTTGCTCGAGCAAAAAAAGCACATCAAGAGTGAATTATCCGCATTGGAAGCCCGGATCAATCACCTGCCAATGCAGCAGCAGGAAAACACGCAACTGCAGCGCGCCGTGATGGTTTACGATGCGCTTTACACGGCGATGTTGCGCAAGGCGCAGGATCTGCGCGTTGCGCAGGCCGGCACGCTGGGAAATGTCCGTATCGTCGATCATGCCGTCGCGCCTATTAGGCCCGTCAAGCCGAAAAAGCAGCTCACGATTGCGATCGGATTAATGATGGGCTTGGTGCTCGGTGTATCTACCGCATTCGTAAGAAGAATGCTGTCTGTTGGCATCCGTAATCCGAATATGCTGGAGCACACTTTCGGGGTGCCGCTCTACGCGGTGATCCCCCATAGCAAAGCCCAGACGGCCATCGCGCGACAGGGAAAACGCAATCAAAAGGCTGGAACGGCTGAGAGAATGGCTCTGCTTGCGCGAACGAAGAAAGACCATCTTGCTGCGGAAGCCATGCGTGGCCTGAGAACGAGCGTGTATTTCGCGATGCGTGGTACGGAAACGGCGGTATTGACCATTGCCGGGACATCTCCCGGGTCCGGTAAATCCTTTGTATCCGTCAATCTGGCGCATCTTATTGCCCAGTCCGACCGCCGTGTGCTGCTGGTGGACGCGGATCTTCGTAAAGGCCATCTTAATGACTACTTCGGAATCGGCCGTACACCGGGTTTGTCGGAAGTTCTGTCAGGACAGGCGCATCTCGCCGACGTGGTCACAGAGGATTCGCCACTAGGGGTAAGCCTCGTTCCGACTGGTTCGTTAATTCCGAATCCCTCAGAGCTGCTGCTAGGGCACAATTTGGAAAAATTCATCGTCGACGCCAGTAGCCAATATGATGTCGTCTTGCTGGATCTTCCTCCCTATCTTGCCGTCAGCGACGGGATCATCGTCGCACGTTACGCCAAGTTGAACTTCCTCTTGGTCCACGACGGAGAAAACACACGCGAGGAGATCGCGCATGTTGTAAGCCGCCTACAACAAAACGGCGTTCACCTGACCGGCTTTATCTACAACCATGTCGGCCGCCATGGCTCCAGCTACATGTACCGCAGCTACCGCGCGCGATATCAGTATAGCTACGAGTGAAGCGGAGCAATTGAAAGGCACCTTGGTCAACGGCATAACATATCCTCGCTCACCGGTGATGACGCCAACAAGCGGGATTCTTGGAAATTTGCGCCCGGTAACTGCGTGCTTTTTGGGAGGAAGGATGCGGGGGCAAGGCCCTCACTCGAAGATTGTGGACATGTCGCTATCAAGAAATTTCGTGCGAGGTCAGCGGAGGGTCTTTTGGCGCAAAACAATGAAAGCATTTTGAGGGGTGCTATGGTTAATAATTTGGCTGCTGAAGATGGGAAGATTGCGATATACGATTGCCCAGGAAGCTTCTCCGATCGTTGGATAGAGGTTTGCGCGCAGCGGAAGATCCCATACATCGCGGTGGACCTGTTCGCTAATGACTTGTTTGCGACGCTGCGGCGCGCGAACGCGATGGCATTGCTTTGTCATCCGCCGATGGCGGATAGACGAAGCGCATTAGCGGCACGCGCCATCATTTAGTCTCTTGCGTTGACGCCTTTGAAGGTTTTCCCGACGGCAGAGAACTACTGGCATTTCGACGACAAGCTTGCCCAGAAGTATCTTTTCGATGCATTGGGCATACCCACGCCCTCCACGTATATCTTCTTCAGCCATCGTGAGGCGCTTGAATGGGTTAAGTCGGCGAAGTTTCCATGCGTGTTTAAGTTGAAGGCAGGTGCTGGCTCAACCAACGTCTCGCTCATACGCAACTGCGGAGAAGCTGAAGCGCGGATCGCGAGAATGTTTGGTCGAGGTTATGCGCCGCACGACAGTGCGATAAGAGATGTGAGGCATAAAATGCGGCTGCATCGAGCCAAGCGGGATTGGTTAGCAACCATGAAACGAGGCCCGCAAACGATGCATACTTTATGGCGGAATCATAGGGATCTGGATCGTGAAAGAGGCTACATTTATTTTCAAGAGTTTGTAGACGGGAATACTCATGATACCCGAGTAATGATTATAGGAAATAGAGCTTTTGCATTCCGTAGGAAAGTGAGACCTGGGGATTTTCGGGCGTCCGGCAGTGGCCTGTGTGATTATGACCCGAGTCACATAGATATTGCCTGTGTGAAGGACGCTTTTGCGGCCGCGAGGCGTATCGGTGCAACTTGCATGGGTTTCGACTTCGTTAATCGAAGAAGCGAAGATAGGCCATTGATTGTAGAGATGAGTTACGGCATCCCACCTGGACTCGTCTTTCAATGCCCAGGGCATTGGCGATCGGATATGTCTTGGCAGGACGGGCATGTTTGGCCGCAGGATGCGGTTCTTGATGATCTCCTTGGCACTTTGAATTATCAGCGAAATTGAGAAATCGCAACTCTTGCGTGGTCGGGCAACCACTGGTTAAGCGTATACTACAGCAAAACGGCGTTCATTTGAGCGGCTTTATCTACAAGCATGTCGGCTGGCATAGCTGAGGCTCCATGCACCGCAGCTACCGCGCGCGATATCAGTGTCGCTACGAGTGAACCGGAGTAAATTGGAAGGCGCCATGGCCAACGGCATAACAGATCCCGGCTCACCGGTGATGCCGGTAAGCAGCCGGCTTCTCCGAAACTGGCGACGGCTGACTGCGCGCTATTGGGGGATGGACGCGGGAAGCACTGCCTTACGCAAAGGCGCCACAGGTGCGTTTGGAGTACAGGCCGGCGCGGCAGGGTTAGGGATGATCGCGCATATGGTGCTAGCTCGCTTGCTTGGGGCCGAGCAGTATGGCAGTTACGTACTCACGCTTACCTGGATCGGGCTACTATTGATTCCCGCACTGCTCGGCCAAGACAAGAGTGTGGTGAGGTTCCTCTCCGGCTACGTGTATCGTGGCGAATGGAGCCTCGCACGCGGGTCGCTCCGCGGTATCAGGGCCATGGTTCTCGTGAGCAGCGGAGCGGTCGCACTGCTGGGCGCGACGCTCACATATCTATTGCGATCAAGTCTTGGTGCCATACTGGAGCAAAGCCTGTTGATCGGCTTTGTTCTGCTTCCGATCCTTGCTCAACTCCAATTGAGTGGAGCCCTGCATCGCGCGCTAAAACGCCCCATAAGCTCGGGGCTCTTCAATGAGATCCTTCGCCCAGTTGCGTTGCTGGTAGTGGTCCTCGGCCTTTGGTTTATGTTGCATCTCCAAATAACCGCAGCGCTTGCTATCGGCGCCAGCGCGCTCGCCGCATTGATCGCGCTGATCCTTTCTTCGTGGCTGCTTGCCCATGTCTGGCCGCCGGAAGCGAAGGCGGTGCGTCCTGCGTATGAATTTCGAGCCTGGAGCAAGGTGGGCATGAACATGTTTTTGGGTGGCGCCCTCGACCTTACTGTGGCGCGCTTGGATGTGCTGGTAATTGGAGCGCTGGCTGGTAGCGCCGCGGTTGGCCCGTACTACGCTGCAGTGCAATTGGCCCGTCTGGCCGGTTATGCAGGGGACGCAGTCAGAACTAACCTGGGTCCGATGATCGCGGAGCGCTACGGGGCGGGCGAGCACGAGGTGGTCAAAGAACTGGCACATCGTGCAGCTTGGCTTACGTTTACGGTAGTGGTTCCCATCGTTACGCTGCTGGCCGCCAGCGGCTACTGGTTGCTCAGCCTATTCGGTCCGGCATTCACTGTTGCCTACGTTCCGCTGCTCATCCTCCTGGCGGGACGGTGCCTCGCTGCTACCGGAGGGCAGCCTGGAACGCTGATGACCATGACGCGCTTCGAGCGCGAGGTGGTCTTTATTCGCGGTGGTGCAGCGGTCCTCAACCTGCTGCTATGCCTCCTGCTGATTCCACTGCTAGGCACGATTGGGGTCGCCATCGGCACTGCAGCGCACTTTATCGCAGTCAGATTTTGCTCGGCAATATTCGTTCGCCGGCGGACCAATATCAATACAACCATCTTTTCCAGTGGTGCGGTGTGAAATATCGAACTGCACGTCGTCTGCGCTTCAGGAGCCAAGAAAGCACTTTGAGGATACCATGGTTGATAATTTAGCCGCTGAAAATACGAAGGTTGCGATATACGATTGGCCGGGAAGCTTCTCCGATCGTTGGATAGAAGTTTGCTCCCAGCGGGAGATCCCATACATAACGGTTGACCTGTTTGATAATGAATTGTTTATGAGGCTTCGGCATGCGAATGTGACTGCTTTCCTGTGCCATCCGGTTATGAGAGAAAAACAAAGGCTGTCAGTGGCACAAGCTATTATTCAGGCTCTTGCATTGACACAATTGCGGGTATTTCCAAAGCCAGAAGACTATTGGCATTTCGAGGATAAAATCGCTCAAAAATATCTTTTTGACGGATCAGATATACCCACACCAGCCACGCACATTTTCTTCAACCCTCGTGACGCGCTTAAGTGGGCCAGATCAGCGGAGTTTCCGTGTGTTGCCAAAGTGAATGCTAGGACCGGGGCACTTGGTGTGTCACTCATGCACGACTGCAAGGAAGTAAAAGCGTGGAGCAACGAGATGTTTGGGCGCGGCAAAGGAGCTCTCAACAGCTGGCTAATATTTATTGCTCGTAAAATACGCTCGTTTCGAGTTGGGCGTGCTTCGCTTGGTATTGCGATGCGCAGTCCTAGAACGATGTGGAGCTCCTGGCGAGAATATAGTGACATCCCTCGGGAGCGGGGATATGTTTATCTTCAAGAGTTCCTGGGTAGTAGCTATCGAACACAAGTGATTGTCATAGGGAATAGAGCTTTCGCACACCGTACGACGGTAAGGCCAGGAGATTTTAGAACTTTCAAATCTGGCGCGGAAGATGATCATTATGATGATTATGACCCAGCCGTTGTAGATATTGC
>JAKDMK010000295.1 GCA_030452365.1 Nitrococcus sp. | reverse complement strand
TGCTCGGAGACAGGTCAAAGGCTATCTGAACCAAAACCTGTCAGGATCCAAAACCGAATTCGCAGTTTGACCTTTGTCGTGTTTCAAAGCGGAAATCGCAAGGGAAATTACTGTGATTAAGAGGCATTTTGAAATCAACGGCCTTGCAAAATGCGTCCGATACTCGATTCTGAATGAAGACAATTATCGTTGTTGAGAACTAGATTTGACGGCTTTTCAGGTCAGGATTGCCTATCTTACGCCGCACCGGCGAGCGCGTCGGTATTTTCACCAGCTCGTACTGGCCGCTGACCAAAAACAGGCGATAGACGAAGGCCGGGCTCAACTGGCAAAACGATCGCCGAACGCCCGGGTCATCCACCAGGTCGCCATCCTGAGACCCGATAGCCGAGATGCTGAGACAGCGGTTTTGTCCGGGTGGAAATACAGTGACGGATGGTGGGTCCGTGCGCGCAGGCCAGGTGACGATGTTGTTGAAATTGCCCGTCATGGCTACGCAAATAGTCGTTGGGTGAGCACCAAAACAACGGGTGGATGCGTTGCGATCGACGGCAACGCCGATCCAGAATCGCG
This sequence comes from Nitrococcus sp., assembly GCA_030452365.1. Classification (GTDB taxonomy): domain Bacteria; phylum Pseudomonadota; class Gammaproteobacteria; order Nitrococcales; family Nitrococcaceae; genus Nitrococcus. Next base: position 3,403 of record JAKDMK010000295.1, on the reverse strand, counting down.
GTAGTCTCATCAAGCTATTATTGCTTTCGCTACTTTGCAGCACTATGGAATCACAGCCGGTCCAGAAGCGACAGATATCAGGAGGAACCTGTGTCGGAAGAAGCAAATAGTAATGCTGCAGATTTTATTGAACTCACCGCAGACGTCGTCTCCGCATACGTGTCGAACAATCCCGTTCCCGCCAGCGAGCTTCCGGCCTTGATTGGTCAGATACACGCAGCCCTGAAAGGCACAGCAGGCGTGGCCTCGTGGGAATCGGCGGAAGTTCTGAAGCCTGCGGTGTCCATCAAGAGGTCGGTCATGCCAGACTACATCGTCTGCCTCGAGGACGGGAAGAAGTTCAAATCGCTGAAGCGACATCTGACAACTCATTATAATCTGACCCCGGAGGAATATCGGGCCAAATGGGGCCTTGCCTCAGACTATCCGATGGTTGCCCCAAACTATGCCGCGGCGCGGTCCGCGCTGGCCAAGAAGATGGGGCTGGGCCGCAAAGCAAGCAGTACGCAAAAGCCGGCGGCTAACAAGCGTTCTCGCAAGACCGCGACTTCCGGCTGAGGCTCCAATGCACAGAGGGATGAGAGTCGGGCGAGGGCGGGGGCGCGCGGTCAACATTCAACGATCAGTTTGCGTGGTGAAACAATCAGCACGGCATTCAAGATGAGGCCGAAGCCCGCGAAACTTGCGGATTGGTGGCGCCAGCGATAAAGCTCAGGCTCAAAAATCAGGATGCTTGATGCTAAACTGCCACCGAACGGACACGATGGCTTGAGGGGCAAGGGTAGATTATGAGGCCGCAAACGCGTCCCTTCGTTGTGGAGACTAAACAGAAGCGCGGTGGTCTCAAACGGAATAGTTCAATCTGGGGCGATCTCAATCTTTCTGCGATAGCGGCAGAGATCAAGACGCAGTCCGAAGCCTCGGGTACGCCAAATCGTGAACCTGTTAACTCCAATGTTACACCGACTGCTGTTGAAGACTGGCAGAAATCGCTAAAGGAGCATCACATGGCTGATCCCACGGAAGCAGATCCCGTACAGACTCCCAATGAAGCGCCGGTGACGGCAGAAGTGCCAGATGCAAAGACGAAGGTCTCGCGGAAGAAGTCAACCAAGGCACAGCCCAAGCGCTCCACGCGAAAGGCGGCCGCCCCGTCTGCGCCGACGGCCACGCAGTCTTCTTCCGCTTCCCGCGCGACCCGGAAGACGTATTCGGAAAAAGAGCGAGCGCAAAAGCTCACCCAGATCGAAAAGTCGGTTGCTGATGGCGATACCATCAAGACTGCGGCCAAGCAGGCGGGTATATCGGAGCAGACCTACTATCACTGGAAGAAGGCAGCCGCGCCAGCTTCCGAAAGCGGCGACCTGAAGGACCTGCTCGCGCTCGAGGACGAGAACAAGCGCTTGAAAGCTCTTCTGGCAGGACGCTTGCGTAAGGAAAATGCGGAGCTCAAACGGAAGCTCGGTTTAGACTGAGGTTCGACCTCGGAGCCCAACGTTTAAGTCGCAAATCGATGCAACCAACGGTTCGACACTTCGCGTCTCCGAATTGGATTTGCTCACTCGTCGTACCGCCCAGATTGCGGTTCCTGTGTTCCGAGCGGTGCGAAGCCCGTCTCACGTTGGATTTGACGGGCAGACGCCTCACCCTGTGCTGAGACCCGCCGCTGGCTACCAAATGCAAGCGGTCGCGATGCCGTCATTCCTCGCGGAACACGTGCATGACACTATCCTTGAGCGGTTTCATGATGAAGCTAAGGACAGTACGGGGGCTGGTTTGGATAAATGCCTCAGCGGGCATTCCAGGGACCAGTGTCAACTTGCCGAGCTTCGTGATTTCCGCTGGCGGAACGGAGATGTCCGCACGATAGAAAGCCACCCCTGTCTTCTCATCTATGACGGATGAGGCAGAAATCTCCTCAATATGCCCGAACACCTCGGGTGTGGTACGTTGGTTAAATGCGGGAAAGCGTATCATCGCCATTTGTCCCAGGTGCAGTTGATCGATGGATCGCGGGTCGACCTTCACCTCCAGATCAAGCGTTTTGCCCGCCGGTATCAGTTGCATCAACGTTCCACCGGGCGGAACAACGCCCCCGACAGTATCGACATTCAGCTCATGCACGAGCCCGGTGACCGGCGCCTTGATGTCGATCCTTTCAAGCTGCTTGGTTGTCGCCAGTATTTGCTGGACGAGATCATCAGCCTGCGTCGAGACATCCCGCAACTCGGAGAGGACTTTCTCCTGGAATTCACGATCAATCTGCAGGATCGAGATTTCGGTTTCACGGATGGAGTTTTCGATGCGGGCGAGGTCTGCCTGGTTCTGGGAGAGCTGACCTTCGAGATCAGCGCGTCTTGCTTCCTGCTCAAGCACGCGGGTTTCCGGAGCCAGTCCCTGTTCCTGAAGCGTTCGGATCCCGGCGAGTTCTTTGAGCACATAGCCGAGTTGCTCCTTTCTCGACTTCATCAATCCGGAAACACCGGCAATCTGGTTGTGAAACTGATTGATCTTTTCGCGAAGCTGGGCGATCTGGCCAAGTCTGCTCGTCCGCCTCGCATCGAACAGCCTCTCCTGACCGCGGCGATTGCCGGGCCCGTCGCTGATGCCGGCAAGCCGCAGCATCGCGTCGTCAAATATGATCTTGTCAGCACCATCGCGCTCGGTTTCCAACCGCGCTTTGCGGGCGAGCGCTTCGCGTAAACGGTTCCGGTAGATCTCCAGATTGGCAACCAGAAGCGTTTCATCGAGGCGAACGAGCACATCTCCGGCTTTTACCAAATCGCCGTTCTCAACCAGGATTTCCTTGACGATGCCACCGTCGAGATGCTGCACGAGCTTTGGTTTGCCGCGGACGATCACCGTTCCCGACGCTATGACGGCGCCCGAAATGGACGCGAAGGCCATCCATGAAAAGACGCAGCCGAAAAGGATGAAGAATCCTGCGATCCCCGCTGCGAGAAAGCGGCGATAGCCGGTACGTGGCTTTCCGTCCTTTTCAATTGGGCCGCCGCTGGCCATCTTACGCCCCTTTTCCCTCAGGCTGTCCGGGTAACCTTGCGCAGGACATCCGCCTTCTCGCCGACCTCGACCGCATTGCCATTCTGCAGCATCATGATCTTGTTGACTGCGGCAATGGCGCTTGGCCGATGGGTCATCACCACGACGACAGAAGCCATCTCGCGCATGTGCTCGATTGCAGCGGTAAGTGCCGTGTCCCCCTCGGCGTCGAGGTTCGAGTTCGGCTCATCGAGAATGAGAAGTTTCGGTCCTCTGAAGACCGCGCGCGCCAAGGCTATCCGCTGGATTTGCCCTCCCGACAGCGGCATTGCCGCATGCCCAATTTGGGTCGCGTAACCTTGGGGAAGGCGCAGGATCATTTCGTGAACACCCGCGATCTGTG
>JAKDMK010000294.1 GCA_030452365.1 Nitrococcus sp. | reverse complement strand
GGATAAGCTGCGCGTCTCAGGCCGTGGCGAGCTGCAACTCGCCATCCTGATCGAGAATATGCGCCGCGAAGGCTATGAGCTCGGCGTCTCCCGTCCCGAGGTCATCATTCGCGAGATCGATGGCGAGCACCAGGAGCCCTGGGAACGCTTGGCCGTAGATGTGATCGAAGCACACCAAGGCCCCGTCATGGAGAAGCTCGGAGCGCGCGGTGGCCTGCTACAGAACATGCATCCCGGCAACCAAGGGCGCGTCCGCCTTGATTATCTGATACCGGCCCGTGGGCTCATCGGCTTTCGTACCCAGTTCCTCACCACGACATCGGGCAGCGGGCTGCTGCACCATGTCTTCGATCATTACGCAGCGGTCAAATCGGGCCAATTCGGCCAGCGTGCGAATGGAGCCATGATCTCCAATGCCAGCGGTCGCGCTCTCGGCTATGCGCTGTTCAATCTCCAAGAGCGCGGCCGCCTGCTCATCGGCCCGGGTGATAAAGTCTACGAAGGCATGGTGATCGGTATTCACAACCGCGACAACGATCTGATCGTGAACCCGCTGAAGGCCAAGCAGCTAACCAACGTGCGTGCCGCCGGCAGCGACGAGAATATCGTCCTGACGCCGCCGCTGCGCCTCACCTTGGAGCAGGCGCTGGAGATCATCGATCAGGACGAAGTCGTGGAGGTGACCCCCCATGCCATCCGCGTGCGCAAGAAGCTCCTATGCGAACACGAGCGCAAGCGTGCCGCCCGCCGTGCCTGAGGGCGAGAGGCGTGCACGGGCTGCAAAACGCTGCCCTAGGCCACCAGCGGCGGCTCGTCGAGAGCGGCTGCCTGCTCGCGCAGCGCCAGCACATGCTCTTCCCAATAGCGATCGCTGCCGAACCACGGGAAAGCCAGCGGGAAGGCCGGATCGGACCAGCGCCGGGCGAGCCACGCCGCATAATTCATCATCCGCAAGGTGCGCAGCGCTTCAATCAGCAACAGCTCGCGGCGGTCGAGCTCATGAAAATCCTCGTAGCCGGCCAGCAAATCCGAAAGCTGCAGCGTCATCTCCCCTCGGCTGCCCGAGAGCAGCATCCACAAATCCTGGATGGCGGGCCCACGGAGGCAGTCGTCCAAGTCAACGAAATGTGCTCCCGCGTCGGTCCAGAGAATATTGCCCGGGTGGCAGTCGCCATGCAGCCGCAGCTCTCCGACCGTGCCGGCGCGGTCATAACAGCGGCGGATCGATGCGAGCAGATCTCTGCTCAAGGTCTCGTAGGCAATCACCAGGTGCGCTGGAATAAAGCCTTGCTCAAGTAGGTACTGCCGCGGCGCGTCGCCGAAGCCGGCGATCCCCAGGGTCGGTCGATGCGCAAACCTCCGACTGGCGCCCACCGCATGAATGCGCCCGATAAACCGGCCCAACCGCTCGCGACAATCCACGTCGTCCAGCTCCGGCGAGCGCCCGCCGCGGCGCGGGAAAACCGCGTAGCGAAACCCCTGGCGATAATGCAAGGTCGCGCCGGAGACAGACAGCGGGGCGACCACCGGAATCTCATGATCGGCTAGCTCCGCCGCGAAGCCGTGCTCTTCGAGGATGGCCTCATCGCTCCAGCGCCCTGGCCGGTAGAATTTGACCACCAACGGCTCGGCATCTTCGATGCCAACCTGATAGACCCGGTTCTCGTAACTGTTCAATGCCAGCAGCTTGCCGTTGCTGGTCAAACCCAATGCCTCCACGGCGGTGAGAATGGTATCGGGGTCTAGGGCTGCATAAGGATGCGGGCTTGAGTCCACAATGCCGCTTCGATATGAATTCCAGGTGCCCAAAGCCTAGCACAAACCAGATACCGGCCCGAGAAGATGAAACAAGCAGCGCTGCGCGGAGGGCCGGATTCATTGCCCAAGAGCGATATCACCCGGACTCGGCCAACCAATCCGGCTATAATTAGAGCCAGCGCTGATGAAGCATCAAGGTACTCGATCAATGCCCAAGCAATACTACCTACCAACCCGTAACCCACTCGCCCAGGTGTTCGGCACATTAGCCTTCGTGGTGGTAGCCGGAATGGCGGCCATATTCGGCGCGTTCATACTGGCCGCGGTCATCGGACTTGGAGCCATCTTGGCTTTGCTCGTCACAGTGAGGGTGTGGTGGCTGCGCCGCAGTTTACGACGCGGCAGCGCTAAGCAACCCGCGAGCACGGGTACGACTATCGAAGGAGAATTCCGGCGCCATCGTTGACCGCGCGCTGAAGAAGACAGTTGCAGTTTGCAACTGCCAGTATTCGGTTACAAGGATATCAGATAGTGCTGTATCCCTGGTTCGGGTCCGTTTGCGGTGCAATGCGATCAAACTTGCAAGTCGCTCGGAGCGAGCACGTCAATGTCCGTGATCTGCCGAAGCGCCTTATCGCTCGATACCAGACAATCGGCGTCCAGTCGCAGCGCGACCGCAAGCACGACCGAGTCGTTGGTGAGCAAACCATAGCGTCTTTGCAGCTCGAACGCCGCTTGCAGCAGGTCCTCCAGCGTGCATCGCTCGAAGCGCAGCCCCAGATCGACGAGTGACCGAACCTTTGCCTGATAAAGCCGCAAGCCACGCACGACGTCAGGCTTGTCCGCCAGGCGGGCAGCGGGGTTGGCGCCGGAAACAACGCCTTTCATTATGGCCTCGGTTAACATGAGCTTGTGCGTCAGCTCCTGCCACACGGTTTGCGGCAGCACCCCGATCAGCTCTCCCTTTGAGCAGCGCCGCAGTAGTCGCTGAGCCTGGCCTGACTTGCCCTGTTCCGCGTAGAGCAGCACATTAGTGTCGATAACACACAGGCTGCCGGTGAGAATGTCGTCGAGATTCACTGATTCCACGGGTCTGTTTGCAGCACTTCGCGAAACTGCTCGGCAGTGATGTGCATCGGCTGCTCGCAGAACAGGTTATAAGCGGCTTCTCGCCGTTCCGGCGCCGGCAAAGCGCTGCAGAGGTAGCGATCCACGGCATCCTGGATAAGAGCGCTCAACGCCCGGCCTTCGTCTGCGGCTTTGCGCTTGGCGTGGCGGAGGGTATCGGCTTCGATGATGGTTCCAATCTTCTGTTTCATGATGTGTCTCTTTTTTGACTTAAATTCTAGCGTATTCTAGATTTCTAGACATTTCAAGATTAGGATGCATAGACCCCGGCCTGGCGCGCCTGGGATGGACCAAAAGGCAACCGTTGGGGTTCGCAAATTCACCCAACCAGCCGAGCTCAGGCGGAGCGCGCCTCGAATCGACAATTGGCGACGCCTGCGCAAGGGGTTCGACGTCATTAGGGGCGTCCGCTGCCGGCCGGGCTTAGCGTTCAATCGTATAGACTACGTCGCCGCCACTGCCTAGGGTTGACGCTTCGGTGGCGAGCTTCCAGTGGCTGCTTAAGGTGTATTGCAGCGTCACCGTAGAGACCTGGTTGAACAGGCCAATGCCGTAGCTCACGTAAAGATCCGGTGAGAGATACTTGCCGACCACCAGCGCGGCCTCGTTAGCGTCGCTCGCGGCGCCGGCCTCACCGGAGCCTGATTCAATTCCAATGGTATCGATCCCGAGACCCTTGCCGAGCTTCTTGGCGAGAAAATCACCGCCTTTGAGGCCCAGTGCCAATGCAGCCTGTGTCAGCATGGAGGCTTCGGAGTTGGACGCGCCTTCCAAAGGGCGGCCCAGGACCAGCCATGAGAGTTGCTCGGTCTGACCCATCGACGGCTCTGAGAAGATCGTGAATTCAGGCCGCTTGAGACTGCCGCGGACCTGCACGCCGACGGTGATATCCTCCGCGGGATGGCGCACCGCGCGGATGTCGACCCCGGGCTGATCGATCGGCCCGCCCGCGAATAGAATGCGGCCAGTTTCAATGACAAGCCCTTGGCCGTAAGCGCGATATTCACCGTCCACGATTCTCAGTTCACCGCTGCCCGTGGTTGGTCCACCCGGTTGCTGGACAATGAGCAAACGCCCGTCAATACGCCCCTTGAGGCCAAATCCTTCAAAGCGGA
>JAKDMK010000008.1 GCA_030452365.1 Nitrococcus sp. | reverse complement strand
CCTGGTTTCATCACACCGCTCTCCGGTCAATCCGCTCGGCGTCCGGCACCCGCAATTGGCTGGGGAAAATCAGGTCAGAGTTAAATGGCACTTAATGTTTGCGCTAGCCCTAAGCCTTTGCATCCCCTACGAGAACCGCTCGCCTCGAGCCCGGCGCTCCATGGCAAGAAGGCAATGGTAGATGAAAGCATTCACGGGGGTTGCAATGCCGGCCTGGGCTGCGAGCCGGACGACCGCGCCATTCTGCGCCTCCAGCTCCGAGGCACGCCCTTGCATGATGTCGCGCTGCATCGATGCCGTTGCATCCGCTGGGAGATCGTCGATTAAGCCCATGCTGGTCGTGACGATATCGCTCGGCAAGGTCACGTGCCGCGCCCGCGCTAGCATATGGATCTCCTCCATGGCGCGCTCCAGCAGGCGACGGGTGCCCGGTTGGCTGCGCAGAACGCCCATTGGTGCGCGCGCGACCGCGCCCATGCCGCTGATTGCGGTGATGAATAGAAATTTTTTCCACATGGCGGCTTCGATATCGAGCGGGACGGTGACGGTCGTGCCCTGACAGGGCTCGAAGGCCTGCCGCAGCCGCTCAACGCGTTCGCTCGGGCGGTTGTCAAGCTCGGCAAAGCTGACAAACGGATCGACGCCGACGTGCCGAATGTGACCGGGGTCGGCGCGATAGGCAATAATCCCGCAGAGTCCGCCCAGCACGCGCTCGCGGCCGAGCCCGGCGGCGAGTTGATCGGGCGCCTCGACTCCATTTTGCAGGGGCACGACAAAGGTCGCCGGCCCCAGCATTGGCTGTAGTGCGCGGGCCGCATCCGCTACCTGCCAAGCCTTGACGCATAGCACAATGGCGTCCACGGTGCCCACCGTGCCCGGATCATCGGTTGCCTCAAGGCGTTCGACGCGGAAGCTGCCTTTGCTACTCTCCACGCGCAGCCCGCCCTGTCGCATCGCGTGCAAATGCTCGCCGCGGGCGATGAATATGACGTCTTCACCTGCTTGAGCAAGACGGCCGCCGAAATACCCACCGACGCCGCCGGTGCCGAAAATCGCAATGCGCATGCTCGCCTCCCGAGTCCCATAATCGCTGACATACGGGGGATTATGCTATAGGAACTTGCTTCCGCCGAAGGCGCGCGCCGCCGTGCGGAAAACTACCGAGCCGAGGTAGGGTAGGGTGGGAGCGGCGCCATCGCCTCGTTACGTTGCGCGCGCCAATTTAATGGTTGGCGCCGAGATCCCGTAATAAAACCTGCAATTGTGTTTCCTCGTGGACAGCCAGGCCCGTGGCGCGCATTTTCGGCGCCAGATTGGTGTCCCACACGGCATCGACCGGTTCCCCACGCAGATCGATGCCGTGTGTTGGGGCATAGTCGGCTGCTGAATAGCGCCACGGTCGGGCGGCGTAGCGTTTGACAATGCCGTTGCCGATCGCCAGGCCCGGCCAGTCAAAATCGCCGTGGTAATACAACGCGCAGCCGGCGGCGTAAAGTTGGTCCAGCAGGGCTCGCGGGGCGGCTGACAGCTGCCCGTCGATGCTTACCATTGGCGGGCATGCCGTGCTCAGCTTATCGGCTGCGGCGGCGAGGATGTCCGGGTTTTCGCAGATGTAGATCGGTTGTTCGCGTTGCCATTGCGGTGGAATGCGTAATAGCTGACGTAATGACAGGTGCAGCGGCTCCCCGGCTTGGCGCGCCGTTTCAAGCAAGCGGTCAACTGGATCGGCTCCTTCGGTACGCAAATTGAGAACCGCAACCGGTTTGGCCAGCTCGCTGACCATGACGCCCTGTCCGGCCCAGACCTCGCGCCAGCGGGTTTGCTGCCGATTGGGGTCAAGCGCCCGCCGCAGCAATGTCGCGACTGGGCGGCCGGGGTCCAGGCCGTGGGCGTCGCCAAGCACGTCGGCAGCTAAGTGGCTGCGGGTGATGCCAGTTGCCGGAAGTTGCGCGAGCACGCGTTGTGCCTGCACTAGTATAACCTTGGCGGTTTGCACATCGTTTTCGGCAAGGCGTTTGACCAGGCCTTGCTCGACGGGCCGAGTCAATGCGTCAGCCAGCGGACCGCCAGGCAGCCGCGCAAATACCTCGGCCCATACTCGGAGTTCGTGTTCGCGTTGCGCCGCCGTATCGGTTATTGCGCCGTCGAGACATTCCAGCGCCGTGCGCAAATCAGGCGCCAGTCCCGCCTGGCCCAGGGCGGCGTCGATGGCCAGGTGTGAAAGGCGCATCGAGGTCGCTGTACTGCGGCGCCGGCCCAGCAGCCCGGCCAGGGCGTCGCGCTCGGTCGGCGTCAGCCGGGTGAACGTGAAACTGTCATCCGGTGTCGTGCAGCGTTGGTAGCGTTTACGCAGGCGCTGGCGCAGGTCGGCCAGTGCCTCACCACCGAGCAACCGGCTTAGACGCTCATGATCAAGCGGTTCCGGACCTGGCATCGGCCTGTGCTATGTGCTGTTGCGCAGCGTGTTGTTGCACTTGTTCCAGCGCATGACGCGGTTCGGGCGCGGCTTCGCGCACCTTGCCATTCCAGCGCCAGCGCGACACGAAAACGGCATCGACGCCTTCGCGCCGAATGAGGTGGCAGATCGATACCCCCGGCAGTTCGGCGTAACAGCCCCACTCGCGCTCGCTGGTCATGACAAAGTCGAGGTCGAACTCGCGGATCAGGTCCATGCAGTGCGCGCGGGCGGCATCGTCGACACCAGCGAAGGCCTCGTCCAGCAGCACCAGGCGCGGCGCCACCGCCGCGGCGCTTTCGTAGTGGCTGGCGGCGGCGGCGAACAGCGGCACGGTCAGACCGAGCGCGCGCTCGCCACTGGAGGCGGGCCCGGATAACGGCCGCCACTGGCCGTCCTGCCAGCGGCGCACGCGGAATCGGTGCCAGGCGCGATAGTCCAGCGCCGTGGCGAGCTGGTCGATGCGGGCCGCGCCGTCGCCGCGCTCCCGCTCGGCCTGTATCCGTTGCTGTAGAAAGGCACCCACTGCGGCGCGGTCCTCGGGCGACCAGGCATCGGTGACCTTGTTCAGCAGGCGCTTGCGCACATCGGTCAGATTCGTCAGTTGCTCGCTGTCGGCATCGTCGCGCGGCTGCCAGACGAGCTTGAATTTGACTCCGGTCGAAGTCGGGCGCTGATCGAGCTCTTCGTTGATGCGGCGCACGCGCTCGTCGGCCTCGCGCATGAGCTGCTGCAACTGCGCGGCGACTTCGGCCTGTAGATGGTTTTCGATGATCTCGCGTTCCTTGGCCGTGAGCAGGTTGCGGCGCTCCGTGATTTCAGATTCCAGCAGCGTTTGCAGTCGATCCGGCGCCTCTTGACGCTGATTGAACACGACCCGCACGACAAAGCCGTGATCACCGGGTTCGCCAGAACTGGCATAGCCGCGCGCTGACATGGCCCGCTGCAACTCGGTGAATTCGTTGCCGAGACGATCCTGTGCCCGCTTCCAGTCCTCGTCCGCGGCGGACACATCCGCGAGCGCCTGCTCCGTATTCCGTGCCGAGGTTAGGGCCGGGTCGACGGCCCAGGCTTTGTCGCCTTCTGGTGGCGATATATCCGGCACGGCGGCGCGCAGCAGGCCGGTTTCGGCGAACGCCTGAAAATGCGTGACGGCCTCCAGCCGTGCCTGCTCCTGCTCCTGGCGGCGTGTTTCGCTATCCTGGGCGTGTTGCCGTGCGCCGCCGAGCTTTTCGCGGGCATCGACGAACTGTTTTCTAGTTTCGTCTTGCGTCGTTTTGAGTTCGGTCTGTCGCTTTTCCAGCGTCGCCAGCCGAGCAAGCACCGCCTCGGCGCTTGCGCCCACGAGGCTCTGCAGCTCTTCATAACGCGCTCGCGTTGCAGTTGCCTGCTGTTGTTGCTGCAGTGCGCGTTCGGTGGCCGTTTCGAGATCAGCCCTGGCAGATTGCTCGCGCGTAACTTGATCGGCTTGCTCGGCGAGCGCCTGGGCGTGTTCGCGCACGGCGGCGGCCGTGGTGACGATTTCATGGCGGTAGTCGGCCAGATGGCCGGCGATCGTTTCCAGCGCGGCACGCTCGGCGGGCAAGCGGGTGTCCTGGGCATCGATCTCCAGTTCCTGCCGCGCGCGTTCCCAGGCCGTGCGCGCGCGTTCGAGATTGGCTTCCGCTTCGCCTAGCCGTTGCCGTGCCCCAACGGCGTTGCGCTCGGCGGCGCTCTGATCGGCGTGAGCCTGGCGCAGCGCGTCGGCGCCCGGGCGCTCCCGCATGAGCTCATCCAATGCCTGGTGCCGGCGCGCCAGCTCGCGCCGTTGTTTGGCCAATTCCGCCAGTTGTGCTGTCAGCGCCTCGATTTCGGCGGCCAGCGCTTGCAGCCGCCGGCGGCGGGCGGCCTCTCGGGTAGCAAAGCCGATGTATTCGGCCTCGGACTTGCTCCAGGCGCCCTGGCTGGGGCCGATACGATAGCGGCCGTCATCTGCGAGCCAGAACTCGGTCGCGGCATCGTCACCGAGCGCGATTCCGGCCAACACGCCGGCCACGCGCTCGGTGTCGATCGCGCGGGCGCGGGGGTTGTTGCTATCGATTTCGATGCGCAGCAAATCACCAAGATTGTGTTTTTGGCGCGGCCGCTCGACCAGCCAGACGTCTTGCGTATCGGGATCCAGCACACTCCCGGCCGGTGTCACCCAGGCGTCGAGCACGCCGCTGGCCTGCAGCGCGGCTTCAATACCCGCGCGTTGTGTCGCGTCGGTTTGGGCCTGGAAATCCAGCAGTTGCCAGAGCGGTGCGCCAGTTCGGCTACCGCGTTCGGCGGTACGTGTGAGTGGCGCCGGCGGTTCAAGCTGGCGACCCTCGGCCAGCCCTGCCTGCTCGGCGCGCAACGCTTCCAGTTCCTGTTGCAGCGTGGTTTCCTGCTGGCGCAGGTCGCTGTCGCGGTTCGTGAGCTTGGCACGCTGTTCGCGCTCGGCCTCGGCCAGCATTTGATCCAGCTTTGATGCGCCGTCCAGGCTGACAACCCAGTCGGCCAGGGTCTCCTCGACGTCCGGCCAGCGGGCAGCCAGCTGATCCGCCGTGTTGTCGATGAATTCGCGCCAGGCCTCGATGTGTGCCTTGGCTTCGGCCTGTTGCGCCTGCCGGGTTTCGCGCACCGAGGTTTCCGCGGCTTCGCTGTCGGCAAAACGGGCGTCGCGTTCGCTGGCGGCTTGCGCGTGTTGCTGCCGCGCTGCGTCGGTAGCGTCGAGGCGTTTGCGAATCTGCCCAATCTGGGCTTTGCGTTGTGCCGCCAGTTCTTCCTGCGCCCGCTTGATGGCAGCGCGCGCCGGCGCCGATTTTTGGGCAATGGCATCCGCAGTTACGGCCTCACCCCAGGTCTGATTGTGGGCGCTTGCCAGACCGGCGGCCTGTGCGGTTTCGCGCTGCATATCGATCGCCGCCGCCAGCGCTTCGCGCGCAGCGGTACTGGTTTGTTGTCGGCGCTCGACGGTTTCCGCCTCCTGCGCATGGCGCTTGTGCGCGCGTTCGCGGGTATCCGTCGCGGCTTCCGCGTCGCGGCGGGCGCGTTCGGCATCGCTTTGGGCGCGGTGCAGATCCCGCGCGCTGCGCATTTCCGGGCTGTCCTTGATGGCTTCGATTTGACCGCCGGTTTCCGATAACCGCGCGCCGACGTCGTCGAGCTCGGCTTCGTGCGCCTCGACAATCTGCTTGGCCTCGGCGTACCTGTCACTGGCCGCTCTGGCCTCGGTTCGCGCGCTATCGAACGCGGTCTGGGCCTGGCGCAGCAGGCGTGCGCGCCGGCGCGCCAGTATGCGCGCGTACTGGCCATAGCTGTGGTTGAACCGTGCCACCGACTTCTGCATCGATTCGTAATCATCGAGCTCGTCGCGGTACTCGTCGAGCTGGGTCATGGCCTCGGCAACGTCTTCCAGCACCACGCGATCCAGCGGCGGGAAGGCCTGCGACAGGGCGTCGGACAGATTCTGCTCGTTGGGCTGCTTGGACAACTGCGGCTGGCGCAGCTGGATGAGCGTGTCGATCAGCGCGCGGTAGCGTTCGACACCAAGGCCAAACAGGCGCTCGTCGACCGCGCGCCGGTAGTCGCGCGCGGCGGTAAACACGGCGTGGCTGCCCACAGCCTCGGTCAGCCGTTCGCGGGTCAGTGCGGTCTGTTGCTCGCTGATCAGAAATAATTGGACACCGACACGCTGCTCGGTGACGAAAAACCAGGAATCGACGCTGCGCCGGCCGGCGGTGGCACGCAGGCCGCAACCCAGCGTGAGATACATCGGGTCGCCATTGTCATCGACGCGCCCGAGCTCGATCCAAGTGTAGCCGGTACGGCGGTCGTAGCGATTGCCCATGAGCAAATTCCAGTCCATGCGCTTACCGCGATCGGCGTCGGGCTCCAGACGCGCCGGCGACAGGTCGGCGTCCAGCAGAAACGGCAGCGTTAGCGACAGCACCTTGGATTTGCCGGTACCATTGTTGCCGCGCAGCATCAGGTGACCATCCTCGAACCAGAACTCTTCGCTGTCGTAGTGGTAGAGCTCGACCAGCCCGACCCGCAGCGGTTGCCAACGCGACATGTGTGGTTGCGGCAGAACCGCGTCCGGCGCGGCAGTGTCGTTCATAGGTCGGCCAGTAAATCCTGTTGCTGCACGCGGGATTCGCCCAAACGGAAGCGACATACGGCTGGTAACGGGCGCACCGTCTCACCGTGGCGGCTGACCAAGTTTAGTGCCTCGAGGTGGTTCAGCGCGGCACTCGCCAATTCGCGTTCGGCGCCGGCTTCCTGCGCGGCCTTGCGCCAGTATTTGCGGTGATCGCGTGCGGCAGCGCGCATGAAGGCGGTAATTTCGGCGTGCGGCACCGGACTCTCATCGCCCGCGCGCATACGGGTTGCTAGAAATTCGGCCAACAGCAGCGTGGCGTGGGCATCCGTGCCCTGCTGCGGCAAGGGCGCATCGGTAAGATCCCCGGTCTCGTCGACCAATGCCGAGCCTTCGGCGCGGTGTTCCGCCGTCAGGCCCGTGGCCGTGGCCAGGCGATGGCACATGGCACCGCGTTGGTGGCTGAAATACTCACGTTCCTCGGCATCGAGCTCGTCCAGGTACACCACCGGATCATCGAGCAGACGCCGCGCGAGCCGATGGCGTATGGCGGTACGCTGGGCTCCCTCGCTTTCGGGGACGTTTTCGGCCACGAGTGCTCGCAGGCGCGCCTCGCAATCGCCGTCATCCGCGCCGGTCAGGGCCGAGGGGCCGCGGTCACCGGCCAGCAGTGCCGATAACATCGGCCGGTGAATATCGTACAGCGCATCACCTGACTGGTTGATGTAGGCCTGTTCGTCGCCGGCCACGCGGCTGATAATGCCGAGATCCAGCAACAACCGACACACCTGCACCAGATCGCGCCGTTCGGTCTGCTTGTCGAGGGTGAACGCAAAGCCGGTCGCGGCCAGCTCGGGCGCGGCCGCCTCGGCGATCAGGCGCTCGCCCAGCCGTTGCAGGGTGGTCTGGACTTCTTCGCGCTCGATCACGGCCAGCGCCAGACACAGCAGAACGTATCGATTACGATTGAAGCCCGCCGTGCCGCGCCGGCTGTCCATGACGTCCGCCGGGCGCTTGAGCAGGCGCGCGTACTCGCGTTCTACACGCAGCACCCAGCCGCATTCACGCGCGAGCCAGTCGCGTAGATGATCGGCATGAGCGCGCACCAGACCGAAGACGCGATGGTCGGCGGTCATCAGCGGCCGGGACAACAATGCTCTCAGGGCACGCTCGCGCTGCTCCTCAATCTCGCGGCTGCGGGCGTCGATTATGGCGGCCATCAGGCGACCTCTACTGCAGATGGCACGCCGACTTCTCGAACCCGGATCCAGTGATCGCGGCCGGCGAATACGCCGAGCTCGGTTTTCAGCTCGATTACCGGTGCGTTGGCAATCGGCTCCAGCAGCAGCGACAGGCTGCCGTCGGTGGTCAGGCGCTCGATGCGCTCCCTCGGATCGGTCGTCGCGGCCAGTGCTTCGCCCAGCAGTTCCAGAAACAGCGCGAAGGCGTGGCGGTCGAGCCTGCCCAGTTCTGACAAGCGAACGATCCCCTCAGTCGCCAGGCGTTTGCGCGCGGCGCGTGTCTGGGCTGCTTCTTCGGCCATTTGCCGGCCCAGCCAGGCGCGCTCGCTGGCACGATCCCGGATGCGCGGCGGCCCGCCCGCGGTGGGCAAGCGGCCGCGCTCGCGCAGGGTCGGATGAATGGCAATCGCGGGCGCAACGGTCCAGGACGTGGCGGCCGCCACGTCGGCCTCAGTGGTCAGCGCCAGATGACGCGCGGGCGCCAGTGCGAACGCGGCACGCCAGAGACGGTGACTGTCGGCCTCGCTGGGTGCCTGGGCGAACCAGCGCGCGAGCACACGGTAATCGGCGGTGCGGTCGCTGCGCCCGGTGCGCCGTTCGTTGACCCGCGCAATCGCTGACAGCAGGCGCGGGATGGCCGAGCGCGCGCGGGCGCGCAGACGCTGCGCTTGTGATGGGCCCGAGTCGCTGCGCAGAAACCAGCCGCGCAGACCCGCCCAGCGCTCGCGCCAGGCCGCCAGTGCCCGCTCGGCCACCTGCTCGGTGGCGTCATCCTCGCCCGGCGCGGCGTCGCGGGCTTCGCGACAGGCCGCCAATTCCAGCAACTCGTCCGCCGGCTCCAGGGTCAGAATGGTTTCGGCAATGCGGCCGGATGCCGCCACCAGATCACCGATGAAGCGCTCCAGATAATCGATCAGGCGGTCCTTGTAAGCGACCACCGCCACGGCCTCGGCGCCTTGGAGCTCGACCGTGCGCCCCAGCCCGGCCATAAAATCCTCGGCGTTGCCGGCCAAGCCCTCGAAAACATGCACCAGCTCGCGCAATGTCTGATGAATTGCGGTCGGATCGCGTGGCTCCTGGCTCGCTAACCGCTGTAGTGCCGCAAGCTGCGTCTGGATATCCTCCAGCGCCACGGTCTGCAGCTCGGCACGCCGCGCCAGTGCCTGCGCGTACGCGGCCAGCCCGGTTTCCACCGCCTCACCCTCGCGGCTGAGCTGGTACAGAAAACGCGCCCGGTAGAAGTCCTCGATCGTGGCCACGCGCGCCGTATCCGCCTGCTTCTGCAGATTGCCCCATTCGGTCAGTTGCCCGAGAATCTGTTGCAGCTCCTCCATTTCCGGCGTCTTACCGGGCCAAGCGGTCTCCGCGCGCACTTCATCGGGTCGAAGATGCAACCGGAATTGGCGTTTGGCCGTAGCAAAGGTTTTCAGCACGGCGCGGTATAGCGGTGCCTTTTCGGCGCTGACATGGCGAAACAGTTCGGCTGTGAGGTCGCGTGAGATCATATGCCTGCTAGGAGTTATCCTCCGGGTGACTGCTGCCACATACAAGCCCCCTCATTGCTGGTTCAACAGATTGTATTGAAACGGTTTTGCGGGCTGTATTCACTCCCTTTTTAGCTCATGTGAGTGCGCAAGCGCCATAATTGAAGGCTACAGGGGCGATGCCGAAGACCATGGATAAGATCGAAGCCTACCTTCGCCGTTGTCGCGAGCTCAGCGTGTTCCGCCACGAAAACGGTTGGATCGACAATGATACCCTGCGCTGGGAGGTGATCGAGCGCAGCGGCGAGTGCCTGCAGATAAGCGTCACTTTCGATGCGGTGGCGCTCAGGCTAAACCTGGAGACTGGTAGGCGCAACACATGACCCGCGCTTGAGCCGCTAATCGCAAGCTCCGTAGCGCGGGCGCATGACCGATGGCTGGCTGAGCATTATTGGCCATTCGAGTTTGTGCGCTGCGCGATGAGCGCGCGCAGTCGTCTTCCAGCTCTACCTGATACGCGTCTGAGATAGAGCTGACGCATTCGATTGTTCGGCCCATCCCCTGCGCCGCCTGTCCCGAAGCCGATCGCATCGGCGGCCATGCGTGCCACATTGATAGTCTTCTGCGCGTTTCCTTTTTGGATAGCCATGCACAACCCCTGTAGAGATGAAAATGGTTACGATAGACTGCGACGAATTCCGCAGGTCCAAAAGCACAGGCGCTAGCGCGGTCGACGTTCGACTGCAAAGCGTAAATGCTTGGAGCCCCAACGCTCGTCATGGCCGCGGACATGCGGTCAAGGCGTGCCGTTCTCAAGTACCGTTCGTCGGAAAATCGGGTTCAGGTTTGGTAGCTGTCTTGCGCAGCAGTTAGCGATCTTTGGGAGTTGAACTGAACTATGCCCAGAAACCAGCCGCTCACGGAACAGCGCCCAGGCAGCCGCAACCTGCGGGTTCTCAGGCAACTGTTTGCGTTCCTGCGCCCCTACCGCGGTGCTTTGTCTTGCGCACTGCTCGCGCTGCTGATTGCCGCCGGCGCAGTACTCGGTTTCGGTGTGGTCCTGCGGCATGTGGTGGATTACGGCTTGAACAACGGCTCGGCCGCGGCCCTGAACCAAGCCCTGTTGTTCTTTCTGGTCGTTGTCGTGGTGATGGCTGCCTCGGTTGCGGCCCGTGTCTACCTGGTCACCTGGATCGGCGAGCGGGTGGTGGCCGACATCCGCCGCGCCGTTTTCGCCCAGGTGCTGAAGCTTGAGCCTGCTTTCTTCGAGGTGACCCGCACGGGCGAGGTCATCTCGCGCCTGACCACGGACACGTCACTACTACAGGTGGTAGTCGGCTCGACGCTCGCGATTGCCGTGCGCAACGCGCTGCTGATCACCGGCGGCTTGGTGATGCTTGCCATCACCAGCACCAAGCTCGCGCTCCTGGTGCTGCTCGGTGTACCCCTTGTCATCGCGCCGGTTTGGCTGCTTGGCCACCGGGTGCGCAGGCTGTCACGCAAAAGCCAGGATCGGATCGCCGATGTCGGTGCCTACGTGGGTGAGGTTTTATACGGTATCCGCACCGTTCAGGCCTTCTGTCATGAGCGCGTCGACGAGGAACGCTATGGCAACCAGGTAGAAGCCGCTTTCGATACCGCTATCAAGCGTACCCGGATGAGCGCTCTCCTCACAGGCGTGGTCATGTTGCTTACCTTCACGGCCATCAGCATAGTTTTGTGGGTGGGCGGCCATGACGTGTTGGCCGGCCGGCTCACCGGCGGGCAGCTCTCGGCTTTCGTCTTCTACTCGGTGCTCGTCGCCGGCTCGATCGGTGCCTTGAGTGAGGTGGCCGGCAATTTGCTGCGCGCCGCTGGCGCCACCGAGCGCATGCTGGAGCTGCTCAACACCGAGCCGAAGATCGCTCTACCCGCCCACCCAGTTGCATTGCCTGAGCCGGCGCGGGGCGAGGTAGAGTTGTGCGACGTGACCTTCCACTATCCCTCGCGGCCCGCGACCGCCGCACTGCGCAAGCTCTCGTTTACTTTAGAGCCGGGTAGGAAGGTTGCGCTGGTGGGTCCTTCCGGCGCGGGCAAAACAACCGTGCTGCACCTGTTGCTGCGCTTCTATGACCCCGATGAAGGCGCGATCCGCTTCGATGGCATCGATGTTCGCTCCTCCGACCCGCGGCAGTTGCGCCAGCGCGTGGCCTTGGTTCCGCAGGACCCGGTCATATTTGGCGCGGATGCCTGGGAGAACATCCGCTATGGACACTCGATCGTGTCCGATGCGCAAGTCCGCCAAGCCGCCGAGGCGGCACATGCGGCTGAATTCCTCGATCAGCTCCCCCGAGGCTTTGACACCTTCCTCGGTGAGCGTGGGGTCCGCCTCTCGGGCGGGCAACGCCAACGCATCGCCATAGCCCGTGCCATCCTGCGCGATCCGGCATTGCTGCTGCTCGATGAGGCGACGAGCTCTTTGGATGCCGAGAGCGAGCGTTTCGTTCAGGACGGGCTGGAGCAGCTGATGCGTGGACGCTCTACGCTCATCATCGCCCATCGTCTTGCCACCGTGCGCAAAGTGGATGAAATCCTGGTCCTGGATCAGGGGCATATCGTCGCCCGCGGCCGCCATGACAAGCTCATCAACGAGCACGGGCTGTACGCGCGGCTCGCGGCACTGCAGTTTCGCGATGCGCCCGAACCGCTGCAGGCGGCGAACGAGTAAAGCATCCCGGGCGCAGCATGCCTCCTCTGCCGGAGCGCGTGCGATGGCTGCGTTCGGCTCCCTGCGAATAATGCAGCCCTCACTTCATGAGGAGGTTTCGGCCTTTGCGCCAGACTGGGCGTAGCTATTGCGGCGGTCGCTCGCCAATGACCAGAGCGTAATGCCTATCACTCCAGCAAGACTGACCTCCAAGCCGATGAAGGTTGCGATCTTAAGGTAGGCGAACAGCGGCGATACAAAACGCACCAACCATCCGGCTCCCTCGTCCCCGACCGCGAAAACAAACGGAGCCCACATCCAGAACTGCTTGGCGCGAGTAGAGAGCGGGGCGAAGAACATCAGGTGGACCAGGGTCAGCACCAAGACCCCCATGGCGAATAGATGAAAGTGGGCGACCTCGAGCATCCCGACATAACTGCGGGGCTGTTGGAAAGTTTCCGGATCTCCCAGGTAGTAGGTCTTGACCGAGTGGTAGGTGAGGCTCATCTTGTCGAAGTAAAGTAGGCCATTGCTGAGCCAAAGTAAGGCGATATACGCCAGAAACAGCAAAATCGCCGTCTTGAGAAGTGGATTGCGGCGTTGCTCACCGGTGATGTTGAAGCGCATGGTTGGTCAGTCCTCCAGTAGGCCGATGAAAAATCCCCCCCAATGGCATCAACGTGGCAGACATTCTCCGCCCCAAGCTCATGGCGACCACCTGATCTGGGGCCGGTTTATCGCGCATCGGCCTCCCCTTGGGTCGGAAACCCCGGCCAAGGGCTCGCAGGATGGTCCGTTACGACCCTTAAGAATCCTTCAAGGGATCGTTTTCCGATTGCCGCGGAACTTTCAGCGCTCACTCATGGGTTTCAGCAGCCTGCGGCTTGACCTTTGTCCGTATTCTCCAAACAGAACTGATAAACGGCCAAGGCCCGACGTACCCCATCGGTAAGGGTGCGTGAGCTCAAACTTGCGCCGCTGATCCCCTGAATATCCTGATCGAGCTGTACCTCCTGCGACCCCTCGTGGCCCTCGAACTGCTCGAGCCAACGCCTCATGGGCTGGTACTCCGGCGGTTCCGTCCAGGCGAGAACCCGGACCATACGGACGCGACCCTTGGGCGAGAGAACTACCATGAATGTCGCCGGGTGGGTCCGTACGATCCGGGTATCGATGAAGGTGTAGCCTTGAATCTCGCCCGCTCGGTAGCCGATATAGACGGTAAACAGCCCGCTGTCAAAGGGCGCTTGGGCGAGGTGGCTTACCTCGGCCCTGGCTGCCGAGTCGAAGAACAGGGTCTCGCGCTCAATCCGGTCAGCCTGCGGGAAAGCATGCTTAAGGGCGGTCTGCTTATCCATCAGAACGACCGCTCTAGCCATCCCCGACGAGGACATGAGCAGAAGGATCAGGGCCTTGAGTAGCCAAATGCGCGTCTCGCTACACATCCAAATAATCGCTAGAACTAGAAGTAGTACCCGAGGCCGACGAGGACTTGGTTCTCGTCGTCTGACGTCCCCTTAAAGTTGAAGTTGCGGTAGTCCAATTTGATCGCCACGCGCGGGATAGGCTTGTAGTCGATACCGGTCGCGATGACTTGGCGGTCAAATGTCGGGCTGGTGACAAAACTCGAACTGTTGCGAATGCTATTCGGTACGTTCTGTTGGGTATCCAGATTGCTGTAACGGAACCAAGGGGATAGCGACTGCGACGGGCGGTTAACGATCCAGGGCAAGACATTGTAGGCCGCTTCCACATACCAGCCGGTCATCTTGCTGCCAATCGCGTTTAACGTGTCCACGGTGGGGTCCTCTAGGTCCGACTGTAGCGTCTGGTTGACTTGCGTGGAGTTGTTGATATTGCTCTGGGCGAAAAGAGCGCGCACGCGAAGCCCCCTGTATTTGTACTGGGCGCGTAGGTCATAGAGCGTCATGAAGACGTTTTTACCATCGAAATCACCGTTCTGGGCCGTGTCGCCCGCAAAGAAGTCGCCGCCCAGGATGAGCCCCAAGGTGGGCTGCCACTGCAATGACCCCGTCACGGCCAGATCCTCTGCGATGGCCGCCCCGTTTTGCCGGACGTGACTCAGTCCGTCGGCCTCGAGGCCCGAAGCGTCGTAGCTGTTTATGCCGTAGAGCGCATACGTCATGCTGGCCGGGGTTCCGGAAAAAAGGTCACCATAGATTCCGACTCCGTTCTCCCGCGTAGTCGTGGGGATTATCGCGGTCTCCACCACGGGGCGCAGGTTGCCGTAGAAGGTGGGCGGCTCGTGAATCTGGTTGATAAAGCCGAGCGGTAGCAGGAGCAGGCCCGCCCGGACATTGACGCGCTGGTCGAGCAGGAAGTCGAGGTAGGCGAACTCCGCGCCCGCTTCGAACTCTCGCTCGATCTCTCCCTCCTCCCCCTCTTCGTCTGGCGTCGGGATTGGGTCCACGCTTTGGCCGCTCGTCTCTCCTTCAACCTCCGCCTTGGTCTCGAACTCGATCTCGCTGTTGAAGACAATCCAGTCATTGAAGCGGTAGCCGAAGTAGAAGGTCTGGCGCAGGAGATTGGCCTTGTTGGTCTGCGCATCCGACCATTGATAAAAGCCCTGCCCGTACCCGGCGATCGAGACTCCTGGCTTCGTTGTGGAATAGACCCTAGACGCTGCTGGGCCAAGTTGGTGGCTAATCTTGTATTCAGGCTCCGAAATTATGGCCTCACGGCGCATGGTCTCGAGATCTTCAGCGATGATCTCGAGCTTTCTCTCGAGCTGCTCGACACGCTCCTCATTCTTCTCATGCTCTCGCGGTTCTTCTCGCGCCGCGGTTGGTCGGGCCGTGGCTGGATTTTGGGATACGTCTTGGGCGTAGACCGGGATCACCAGGCTCACCGCAAGGGCCCCCACAGCCAAGGTGGATACTTTCCTCTGCATTGCTCACTCCTCAATGTAGCATTGTAACAAAAACAATTCTCAACGGCTTTTAGTTGGCGGTAGAAGAGAAGTAGGAGAGAATAAGAGAATTCGTGAGAATGTCAATAGAAATGCGACTGATTCCCGCACTTGATCGCGAATGGATTCTCTGGTCTTCAGAACTTCCGTGTGGTAGGGAGCTAGGTGGATAGGTACATCGAGCCAGTCTTGAGGCCGACTGCCCGGGCTGGAACGGGCTGCACATGCAAGGTTGTGTCGAGAATCTCCCCGATGACGATTACCAACTGGCGGTGGACTTTAACGCTTGGGATGATGCGGGGATTGTCATTGCCGACTGTGCTGCTGGCCGTGCTGCTGGCAGTGACGGGCTGCCAGTCACTGCAGCGATCGCATTCCGCAACAGCCTCCGGCTCGCATTCCGCGACCTTCTTTGTCTTCGGTACCCTGGTCGACGTAACGCTGCGCGGCGTCTCTGAAGCAAGAGCCGAGAACGCCTTCGCGGCACTCCAGGAAGACTTCCGGCGCATGCACCGCGACTGGCATCCTTGGCAACCGGGGCCGCTGACACGGCTCAATACCGGTCTGGCGAAAGGCGAATGCACGCCAGCGCCGGAGAGCATACGCACATTGATCCGTCGCTCCACCGCGTATGAGCGCGCCACCGGAGGACTTTTCAATCCCGCCATCGGCAAGTTGATCGAGTTGTGGGGTTTCCATACCTCACAATTCCCGATCGAGGGACCGCCGCCAAGCGCTGCCGCAATCAAGAAACTGGTTGCTCAACAGCCAAGTATGACGAACCTGGAACTCCGCGCCGGCTGTGTGGCGAGCAGCAACCCGGCCGTGTGGCTCGACTTCAGCGGCATCGCCAAGGGCTACGCCGTCGATCTCGCCGTAGAGCGGATGCGCGACACGGGAGTACCGGCGGCACTGGTCAGCGCCGGCGGCGACCTGCGCGCCTACAGCGGCGAGCAAAGCAATTGGCGGGTAGGCATACGCGACCCCGCCGGCGGCGTGCTGGCAATACTACTGATCCGTGGCGACCGAGCGGTGTCGACATCCGGCGTCGATCAGCGCTATCGAGAGGACGCTGAGAAGCGCTATCCGCACATCATCGACCCCCGCACCGGCTATCCAGTCGATCACGTCGCCTCGGTCACAGTTGTCGCCCAACAAGGAATCCAGACCGATCCCGCGGCCACCGCGCTGGTGGTGGCCGGGCCGGGAGAATGGCCGGCCGTTGCCGCCGCTCTTGGTATGCAGGAAGTGCTGATGGTGCTGCCCGACGGCAGCCTGGAGATGACGCCGGCCATGGCCAAGCGCCTGCAGGACGGACCCTGGCAGGATCGTTCCACTCGAATCGTCGATCTGCCCAAGACCTCGCCGGGAGGCGACTAACGAACGCCACTCTCCGCGATGCGAACAAGCCCTAATGGACAACGGACTTAGAAAAGACGCTGAGCACGACAACAACGTGGCAGTCACCTCCGCGACGATGGCCACAACGTGCATAGCTGAGGGCCACATAAGAAACGCATTACGAATCACTTGCAATCGCATTAAGTTGAGTCTACTATACACAGCATTGGGCGGTGAAATCGGGCAGAGGTTGACCTCATGCGCATCGTCCTTACCGCTGCGGACTAGAAAAGACTTGTGGGCGCGCACCACGGCCCCGAGCCTCGGCGCGGCACGCTGACAATGGCAGTGCAAGGATTAGGTCGTGCGCCTAACGCACTGGTTCATCGGGTAATTCTTTGCTCAGTGTATGAACGAAGGAGCGAAGTGGAAAGAGCGAAATGGAAGGAGCGAAGTGATATGGCCCGACGAATACTCACAGAACGGATGTGGCAACGGTTGGCAACGATGCTACCGCCCGAGCACGGCCGCCAGGGCCGTCCTGCCAAAAACAATCGGCAGATGCTCGAAGCGATGCTGTGGCGCTTGCGCACCGGCACGCCATGGCGCGCTCTGTCCCCGGAGTGGGGCCCCTGGGGCACGGTGTACAGACGCTTTGAGCGTTGGAGTCGCGCGGGTATCTGGCAGCGCGTGCTTGAGGAGTTGGTGCGCCACGCCGACGAGGAATGGCTAATGATCGACGCCACCGTGGTGCGCGCCCACAAGTCTTTTCCAGTCCAGAGCTGAGTCTGAACAGGCGAGCGTAAGAAGGTGATAGAGACTACTCAGCCGCTTCGGCGCCCGTCCAAAAACTCCAGACGGCCATACATGCTCTTGATGCGGGGCGGTATCACAATCCTGGTTTCGTACCGGTTCTCTACGGTGCGCATGGCCGACCATATCGTGGTGCGCGACGGCGGGTGCTGACCACCGGCGCCCCGTCCGAGGTCATCCGCACGCAATATGTCAACCAGGCCTACGCCGGCCGGTTCGACGTCCGTCCCGACCTGCTCACCGGCCGACCACTGGTGCTGGCGAGCCCGCCGGCGGCGGAAGATCGCTGAGTGAGCGTCATTCGCTTGGCACGCGGGGCCGCGAATTGACCGTCACCCCCCAATGAATGATTCAGGGAGCAAAGCGCCGAGCGCGAGCGGGTTCGTAGTATGCGTTACCCCCTACGTACCGCAGAGGCATGTGTAGGCTGAGTTAGACGTGCCCGGTTTCCTAGCAAATAAATTGTCCGCCTTTCGTCGACCCTGGTTCCGGCCCCGGAGGGCGTAGTCAAAAGAGGCAGGAACCAGGGCGGCGCGCTGCGGGAGGACCTACGCCGCAACCTGGGTTTTGGGTTGATCACGTCCTGGCTCAGCCTCGTATTGAGCGCGCTTGCGGGCTCCGTGGAAATTCGCCAGCCGGCCATTAACATAGCGATACACCCGGACCTTGACCTTGACGTAGCGCATCCGGTGGCCGGCCCGGTATTGCTCCGCTGCAGCCGAGACCTCAGCGGATCCCCGGTTTCAGCCGCCCAGGCGATCAGTGGGCAGTAGATAGGCCCACCAGTGTAGCCATTATTAAGCCGAACCGCCCTGCTGGCCGTGCACCGGCAATCAATTTGACAATACGAGCTGAACGCATTCTTGATATAGTGTTGCGTATC
>JAKDMK010000293.1 GCA_030452365.1 Nitrococcus sp. | reverse complement strand
ATCATAGCCTCCAAATCGGCAGCGTACGGCAATAATCATCAGGACGAGCATCGCAATCAGTACATGCAACAAGTGGAAGGCCGTCGCCAGGAAGTAAAAAGAATAAAAGATGCCGCTACCTATTCGATACCCTGCATCGATTAGCTCGCGGTACTCGGCCAGCTTGATCAAAGTGAAAAGGCCCCCGGTCGCCGCGCCGGAGAGCAACAACAGCGCACAGGTGCCGGTTCGCCCGTCGCGAATGGCGGCTACCGCAAGCGCGACAAAAAAACTGCCAGTAATCAAAACCAGTGTATTGGCAAGCCCAGATTCGACGTGCAGGGTCCGAACCCCATCGGCGAAGGCCTGTGGCGCGTCGAGCCAAGCCACCTCGAGACTCACGAACAGCACCCCGAACACGATGAGCTCAGTCAGAATGAACAGCCATATGGCGATGTCGCCGGGCAAGGTCCGTGACTCGGGACCGTGGGCGACGATTGCCTCGTTCGATGGCATCATAGCTCACCTCGTGAGATTGCTGCACAGCCCTAGCCAATTTAACGGCGCCGCCGACCCTTCGATGACCGGACCGGCAAGATCATACCTCGAACCACGGCAGGCACAGAAAAAGCTACCGAGCCAGTTCGGACCGACCCAGCCCTGCGCGCGGGCCGCGGCTGTCCCGGCAGCAGCGGCGTGCTTCTGGCTCATCCACAGCAAGCTGATATAATAAAGGGTTTTCAATGGGTATGGTGCTCCGGCCAGGGTGCTCGGAGCGGATTTGTGGAAGGGAAAGCCCGGCTGCCGGCGCCGGCCTGAAGATCGGGCACTGCGTTGCCGCTCACTTATGTAGCTGGGCTACACTGCGCTCGCGGCGCCTTGCCTTGCGAAAAAATGGCCTCCGGCGCGGCGTCGTGGGTGGATATCAACAGGCCCTAGAACAAAGGCTGCGGTATGACGGACATCAGCGTTGATAATCTCAATGTGCTCGCCCAAGAGCTATTGCCAACACCCCTGCAGGTGAAATCGACCCTGCCGCTCACGGAGCATGCACGCGAAACCGTAGTCCAGGCGCGTCAGACGGTGAAGAACATCCTGGATGGCACGGATCACCGATTGCTCGTGGTCGTTGGGCCGTGTTCCATACACGATGCCGTGGCGGCCAATGAATATGCCGCCAAACTCAAATCACTGCACGATGAGGTGGCTGATAGTCTTTTCGTCATCATGCGGGTCTATTTCGAGAAGCCGCGTACGACGGTGGGCTGGAAGGGGTTAATCAACGATCCCTACCTGGACGACTCTTTCCATATCCATGAGGGACTGCATAGAGCCCGCGCTCTGTTGCTGTATTTGGCCGAGCTGGGATTGCCGGCGGGAACCGAGGCGCTGGACCCGATCACGCCGCAATACCTGGGTGATCTGATCAGCTGGACCGCCGTCGGCGCCCGCACCACCGAATCCCAAACCCATCGGGAGATGGCCAGTGGGCTCTCTACAGCAGTCGGCTTCAAAAACGGAACCGATGGCAGCCTGGCGGTGGCCATAAACGCCTTGCGCTCCGCCGCGACTGCGCACAGTTTTCTGGGCATCAACCAGATGGGGCAATGCGCGGTGATCCGTACCCGCGGCAACCACGATGGCCACATCGTGCTGCGCGGCGGCAATCAGCCAAATTATGATTCGGTGAGTATCGCTCTGTGCGAGAAAGAGCTTGAGGAAGCCGGGCTGAGAAGCAAGCTGATGGTGGACTGTAGTCATTCGAACTGCAATAAGGATCCGGCGTTGCAACCGCTGGTACTGGATAATCTGGTAACGCAGATCCTCGAAGGCAATAAGTCGATCATCGGAATGATGCTGGAGAGCAATCTCGGGTGGGGGTATCAGAAGTTGAGCGCTGACGACCCGGCTGCACTGCGCTACGGAGTTTCCATCACCGATCCCTGCATCGATTGGCCGACCACCGAGCGTATCCTTTGTGAGGCAGCGAATAGATTGCGTGATGCCTTGCCCGAACGAACGATCTAGGGCCTGTTGACATCCACCCACGGCGTCGCGGGTGAATGTCAACAGGCCCTCGGGGAACCTTTGCGATTCGATAAGGTCTTTAGGAACTGACGGCCAATGCACGCAGATGTTGAATCGATTTGTAATGGATCACATCTTCGGGTCGATTCGCTCAGTATGATGCGTAGCTCACGAGAGGTCCCCTGCAAAGGGACCCGCGGAGCAGGCCGGCAGTTGAGCACTTGGAGAGAGTGGAGGATAGAACATGGCTGATAAACATGCTCTGCCGGTCAATGGCTTCGAACCCTATTGGCCTCAAGAGGGGGAAGAATATATGAACGATGAGCAACTGGAGCACTTCCGGCAGTTGCTCCTGGCATGGAAGCGGGAACTACAGGAGGAGGTCGAACGCACGGTCAGCCACATGCGCGACGACGCGAACAATTACGCCGACCCCTCGGATCGCGCAACTCAGGAAGAGGAATTTGCCCTCGAGTTGCGCACCCGCGATCGTGAGCGCAAGCTGATTCGCAAGATCGACCAGACGCTCGAGCGGATTCGTAAAGACGATTACGGTTTTTGCGACCAATGCGGCGTGGAGATTGGCCTGCGCCGGCTGGAGGCGCGCCCGACCGCCACACTGTGCATTGACTGCAAAACTCTGGAGGAGATTCGAGAGAAGCAGCGGGTGGCCTAAATAGCGCGCTTAGGCGGATCGGCAGCGATTGCTAGATTGTTACTCGTCAAGGCGCCATTGGCTTTGGCGCCCGCTCGGCATTACATCGCTTGCATACAATGACGGCTTAATTCTCACCCGCCATGGCTGAGAGCTGATCGGCGCGATGCCAGCTAATCAGTGGATCGATGACCGGATCGAGGTTACCTTCCAGGGTTTCATCGAGCTTATATAGCGTAAGGCCGATGCGGTGGTCGGTGATGCGGCTTTGCGGGAAGTTATACGTGCGAATGCGCTCGGAGCGGTCGCCGCTACCTACCAGCGAGCGGCGTGTGGCGCTTTGTTCCTGTTGCTGCCGCTCACGCTCCCGCGCGATAAGCTTTGCTTGCAACAATGCCATGGCCTTGGCCCGGTTCTTATGCTGAGAGCGCTCATCCTGGCACTCGACGACTATGCCTGTTGGCAGGTGCGTAATCCGGATAGCCGAATCGGTCTTGTTGACGTGCTGGCCCCCGGCACCTGAAGCGCGAAACGTATCTACTCTGAGATCGGCCGCTACGGTTTCAATCGCCTCGATCTGTTCGGGCTCGGGAAGAACGGCTACTGTGCACGCAGAGGTGTGGATACGTCCTTGAGACTCCGTTGCCGGGACGCGTTGAACCCGGTGCGCCCCCGATTCAAACTTGAGCCGCGAGTACACCCCTGGACCCTCCATGCGGCTGATGATTTCCTTGTAGCCGCCGTGCTCTCCAGAGGTCTCGTTGATGATCTCTATACGCCAGTGCCGGCGCTCGGCATAGCGGGCATACATGCGGAATAGGTCGCTGGCAAACAAAGCCGCCTCATCACCCCCGGTGCCGGCGCGAATTTCAAGGAAAACGCCCTTCTCGTCATCGGGATCCCGCGGCAGCATCAACCACAGTAGCTGCTGATCCAATGCCTCCAGCTGAGTCTGGGCATTGCGAATCTCCTCTTTTGCCAGCGCGCGCATCTCCGGATCGGGATCCTCGCTGATAGCGCGTGCCGAGGCAAGCGAGCGCTCCACGTTCTGGTACCTCGACAAGGCCTGCGCCACGGGTTGGAGACGCGCGTACTCTTGCGATAGCGTTGCGAATCGTTTCTGCTCGGCAATCACCGCCGGGTGGGCGAGCAAAGCCTCGATCTCCTGGTAGCGCTCACCGAGCTGCTCCAGCTTTTGACGTAGCGAGCCCTTCACGATATTTCGTCTTCACCGGCGTGCAGGCCGAGCAGGTGCCAACAGGTGCGAATCATATCAGGATTGCCGCTACGGGCGGCCTCGCGCAACCCCACGGTGGGCTCGTGGATCAGCTTCCTGGTCAAAGTGTGCGAGAGATACTCGA
>JAKDMK010000292.1 GCA_030452365.1 Nitrococcus sp. | reverse complement strand
GCGCTTGAAGATCGGGCTCTGGTCCCAGGCGGTGCCCTTGTATTTGCGCAGCGTCTTGTGCAGGTCCTTCTTGGAGATGCTCATGAAGCGGATCTTGAGCATCTCGTCGGACTCGGTGTTGTTGACCAGGTAGTGCAGCCCACGCCAGGCCCCTTCGAGCTGCTGGAACTTGTCGTGGTGGATGATCTCGTTGACCTGGTCGGTCAGCTTTTGGTCAATCTCCGCGATAATGGCGTTAATGGTGCTGAGGACATCATCGGAGATGACGGTCGTCTCCCGCAGCGCCTGCTCGGCGAGCGTAGCGACCGCCGTCTCCACCTCCTCGCGCGCGCGGTCGGAGCGCGGCCGGAACTCCTTCTGCAGCAGTTGACTGAAGTCATCGGCAGAGAGGGTCTGCTCGGCCGCCTCCTGCCCCTGGGTTGCTTGCTCTGTCTCGGCCACGGCTTAACCCTCGCTTTGCTCTTTGGCTTGTTCCTCGCCCGGCTCTTTGGCTTGGTCCTCGGCGGGTTTTGCCGCCAGCGACTGCAACAGAGCCGGATCATTGAGAATTTTCGCGATCAACTCCTCCGCTCCCGCCTTACCGTCCATGTAAGTCACCAGATTGGCGAGCTGCTGGCGCGCCTCGAGCAGCTTGCGCAACGGCTCGACCATGCGCGCCACCGCGGCCGGTGAAAAACCATCCATGCTATCCAGTGAGAGATCAACCCCCAAACGCCCTTCGCCGGTGAGCTTGTTTTCGACGGCGAACTGCAGCTTCGGTTGCATGGCCTTCATGCGATCGTCAAAGTTGTCAACGTCGATCTCCAGCAGCTTGCGCTGTTCCACCGGCGGCAGCGATTCCGCGTTATCTCCGGTCAGATCGGCGAGCACACCCATGACGAACGGCAACTGCACCTTCTTTTCCGCTCCATACAGCTCGGTGTCATACTCGATCTGTACGCGCGGTGCGCGGTTTCTGGCAATGAATTTTTGCGAGCTTGGCTTTGCCACGGTTAACCTCCCTGAAGATTAGGGCCTGTTGACATTCGCCCCACGACGCCGCAGGCAACGGCATAGCTTAAGATCTTTCAGCCGCCTTCCCCCTGATGGTCTTCGCCTGCTCTAACCCACCGGGAGCGATATCCTCGATGATCTCCATAAAATCTTTATCAATCAGCCGCATTGCGCGCTCAAGCAGCAACGGCACCGGGCTCGACGGCTCGTGGGATCGGAAGTACTGGATTACCCCGTCGAGCGCGCGAACCGCATCCTGGCGCGAGCGCGCAGCGCCGTCCGCCACCGCCACCGCCAACGGCGATGGCGATGGCGATGGCGATAGCGCGTCCGGCTGTGCCACCGCATGCGCTTCGGCCGCGCTCGTTACGGCGCCGTTGCCCGTGCGCGCGGCAAGCCGCGCCCCGGCCAAGGTACGGATTGCATGCATCGGTTCCAGAAGGCGCGCGAGGTCGGGCGCGGCCTTCTCCCCTAGCCGCTCGGTCAATATCGCCTTGATTGCTTCCAGCGCCTCGCTCCCACGCGTCACCGCGGCGTCGAGTTGCTTGAGTTCGTCAAGATCCACCCGGTCGAACGCCGCCATGACCAACGCCTCCTGAGGAGGTTCTCCCTTGAAATCCGCCGGCGCTTTGCGTTTGCCCTGAGCGATCTCGATTTCCAGGAGGCAGAAGCGTCCAACGCCGCGCACTTCGACCAGCGGCGCGAGCCGCAGAGGCCCTATGAACTTGTGGAAGTCAACGAGGTTGAGCACGGCGCTGGAACGCTCGATGGCATCGCCGCCATCGATACGCGGATAAATGTCGTCCCAGAGATTCTCCAGCAGACTGCGCATGAGCTGCAGCGACGCGCAGAAAGATTGAATGCCCTCGGTCTGCAAGAGGGCGCTCGCGAGATGAGCCACCGCGCGTAGATCGCGGCTGTGCTCGAGCGCCGCCGCGGCAGCGTCGCGCAAAGCCAGCCACGCCGGCGGCACTTTTTTGTCCGGACCGGACCACTCGGAGAGCTGGTCGAGCTGGAACAGCTCACCGGACTCGTCGAGATCGCTCCCCCCAGGAGACTGCGCGGAGACCTCACCGAAGAAGCGCTCCAACTGCATTGTGCTCCCTCCGCAATGCGCGGGATCTACCAAGGCGTTTTGCCGAAGCCGGTTGAAGTATAGTCAACGGATCCGAAAAAAGGCAGGTAAACAAGGCAACCCGCGGCTCATCGGCCAACATTCGCCTCTTGCCCGCGGGTTGGCGACACCGGCGAGCCAGCGCCCGGTGGTGGTGGCCTTTCCCAACAGGCCCTAGACTAGCTGTAAATCGCGGACTATGTTATCCGAGCGACAATGCCGCGGGCGTTGGCCTGCGCTGAGGCGAACAATGAGCGTCACACAACGAATCATTGCCCAACGCCGACGACAGATTTCGCTGTCGACGCCTCTTGGCGAGGACGTGCTCGCACTACGTCGAATCGAAACCAGCGAAGAGCTGGGGCGCATGTTCGACTACCGCCTGGATCTCATGAGCCACGACGATTCCATTCGACACCAGGATCTGCTCGGCGAGAATGTTACGATTCGACTGGCGCTTGCCGGCGGCGGCAAGCGATTTTTCAACGGTCACATCAGCCGTTTCATGATGCTCGGCTATGAGGGCCACTTCGCCCACTACGAGGCAACGGTCGTCCCGTGGCTGTGGTTCCTCGGTAGAACCGCCGACTGCCGCATTTTCCAGCATGAATCCGTGCCGGAGATCATCACGGCGGTGTTCAGAGAGCACGGCTTCACCGATTTCGAGGACACGCTTACGGGGACCTACCCCGCCCGCGAGTACGTCGTTCAGTACCGCGAGACGGATCTGAGCTTCGTCAGCCGGCTCATGGAGCACGAGGGAATCTACTACTTCTTTCGTCACGAGGACGGCAAACACACGCTGGTGCTTGCCGATTCCGGCAACTGCCACTCCCCCAGCCCCGGCTACGAGCAGATTTGGTACTACCCGCCGGGCGAAAACGTGGTCCGAGAGAAGGAATCTCTCTGGTCACTGCAAATCGTTCAGGAGGTGCAACCCGGCGCCTTCGCGCTCAATGATTTCGACTTCACGGCGCCGAAAAAGAGCCTGCGCTCGGTCTCCAGCAAGCCGCAAGAGCACACGCTGGCTGACTTCGAGATCTATGATTATCCCGGAGATTACTTGGAAACCAAAGACGGGGAGCGCTACGCGCGTATCCGCATAGAAGAGCGACAGGCCGAGTACGAAGTGGTACGGGGCGAAGGCAATCCGCGCGGACTGAGTGTGGGTGCGCTCTTCGAGCTCACCAATTACCCTAGAAAGGATCAGAACCGCGAGTACTTGATCGTCGCCGCGAGCTACGCAATGGAATCGACCTCATTCGAAAGCGGCGGTGCCGACGGTGCGCCGGACTATCGATGCCGGTTCACCGCAATCGATTCCAAGACACCGTTCCGCCCGCGCCGCGCCACCCCCAAACCCGTCGTGCAGGGGCCGCAGACGGCCACGGTCGTGGGCAAGGCAGGGGAAGAGATCTGGACCGACAAGTACGGGCGGATAAAGTTGCAGTTTCACTGGGACCGCTACGGCAAGGCCGACGAGAACAGCTCCTGCTGGGTTCGGGTAAGCCAGCCCTGGGCCGGAAAGAGCTGGGGGGCAGTCGCCATACCGCGCATCGGCCAGGAGGTCATCGTCGAGTGCCTGGAAGGCGACCCCGACCGGCCCATCATTACCGGGCGCGTCTACAACGGCGGTGCGATGCCACCCTATGGCCTGCCGGGCCAGGCCATGGTAAGCGGCGTGAAGTCGAACACGACACCAGGCGGCGGGGGCTCGAATGAGCTCTCAATGGACGACTCCAAAGGCAAGGAACGCGTATATCTCCATGCGCAAAAAGACCAGGCGATCGCCGTGGAGAACGACGAGAGCCATACCGTTGGGCATGACCGCAGCAAGAGTGTCACCAACGATGAGCAGACACAGATTGGTAACAATCGCACCGAAACGGTGGGCGGGAACGAGTCTGTCACGGTCGCCAAAA
>JAKDMK010000052.1 GCA_030452365.1 Nitrococcus sp. | reverse complement strand
TGGAGGTTGTCCGTGGCCGCACGGCGTGTAGTGGTGACAGGCCTGGGTATTGTCTCCCCGGTCGGCAATACGGTAGAAGCGGCTTGGAGAAATATATGTGCGGGCCATAGCGGTATTCGAACTATCGAGCGCTTTGACGTATTCGGTTATCCGGTTCGATTCGGCGGTGAGGTCCGTGATTTTGATGTGGTGCGCTACCTTGCCGCCAAGGAAGCGCGCAAGATGGACCCGTTCATCCACTACGGAATCGCGGCGGCGGTAGATGCCCTGCGCGACTCCGCGCTAGAAATCAACGATGGCAACGCCGAGCGCATCGGGGCCTGCCTGGGTTCGGGTATCGGTGGTCTGTTCAGCATTGAGAATGTGCAGCAGGCATTTCTAAGCGGTGGCCCACGCAAGATCAGCCCCTTCTATGTCCCGAGCGCGATCATCAATATGCTTGCCGGAAACCTCTCAATCCTGCTCGGGATCAAGGGCCCGAACTTCGCAATCGTCAGCGCCTGTGCATCGGGAACCCACAACATCGGCCAGGCTGGTCGGGTAATCGCCTATGGTGATGCCGAGGTAATGTTCGCCGGCGGGGCTGAGTTCGCGACCACGCCGACGGGGCTTGGAGGCTTCGCCGCCGCGCGGGCGTTATCGATGCGCAATGATGATCCGCCGCGGGCCAGTCGGCCTTGGGATCGGGACCGTGACGGCTTTGTGCTCGGCGACGGAGCGGGGGTACTGGTGTTAGAGGAGCTGGAGCATGCTAGGCGCCGGGGCGCACGAATCCATGCTGAGCTCATCGGGTTTGGCATGAGCGCGGACGCGCATCATATGACTTTGCCACCAGAGGATGGCGGCGGAGCGCAACGCGCCGTAGTCAACGCGCTGCGGGATGCGCGGCTCAACCGCGATCAGATTGATTACATCAACGCGCATGGCACGTCGACTCCAGCCGGGGATCGAGTCGAATGCGATGCGATCAAGAGCGTCTTCGCCGATCATGCCCGCAAGCTCGCCGTTAGCTCCACTAAGTCCATGACCGGGCATCTTCTCGGTGCGGCCGGTGGTATCGAGGCCATTTTCAGCATTCTGGCGCTGCGGGATCAGGTGGCCCCCCCTACAATCAATCTCGATTGTCCGGATGACCATCTGGATCTGGATTTTGTCGCGCATGAGGCGCGCGAGATGCCCATCACTGTCGTGCTGTCGAACTCCTTCGGCTTTGGTGGAAGCAACGCGAGCGTGATCTTTCGTCGGCTGGCTTGAGCGCACCAGGTGTGCAATCTCCTGGTGCGTTGACGATCTGCGTTCGCCGAGTCATCCCTATGTTCAGCGGCCGACAGCCGGAGTGAGTCGAGCATGTGGCGTTCGCGCCGGATCCTTATGCTCCTACTGGTGGGCGGACTGGCGGCTACGGGTAGCTTAGCCGTGTGGGTAGGCGTGGCGCTGAACGATCTGGGCACCGAGCCACTGCTCAGCACCGGCGAGCGGCAAGTTGTCGAACTGGCCAAGGGCACTTCGCTTACCGCGCTGGCGGGCGAGCTTGTGCAACGCGGTTGGCTCGAACATCCACGGGTCTTGCGTCTGTATGGCCGTATCAGCGGCAAGGCCGCGGCGATCAAAGCGGGTGAATATGCCGTTGAGCCGGGGATGACGACGTTAGAGCTGCTCGATCGAATGGTCGCTGGCGCTGTAATCCGGCACCGCTTCACCATTGTTGAGGGCTGGACTTTCCGTGACCTCTTGCGGGCGCTTGAGTTCAACACCGCATTACGCCATATCTTGTCGAGTGATGCGCCAGCCGATGTAATGGCGCAGCTAGGACATGCGGGAGAGAACCCAGAAGGTCGCTTTCTCCCGGAAACATATCGCTTCTCTAGAGGCGGCACGGATGTCGCCTTACTCAAGCGTGCATATGTTGCCATGCAGCGGGTGCTGCAGGCGCAATGGGAGCAGCGCGCCGATGGTTTACCCTTGAAGAGCCCTTACCAAGCGCTCATTTTGGCCTCTATCGTCGAGAAGGAAACCGCGCGGACGAAGGAGCGGGCGCAGGTCGCCGGGGTTTTTATGCGCCGGCTCGAGCGCGGCATGCCGCTGCAAACGGATCCATCCATCATCTATGGGTTGGGGGCGGAGTTCGACGGCGATATTCGCTACCGCGACCTGCGCAACGACTCACCCTACAATACTTATACTCGCAAGGGGTTGCCCCCGACGCCTATCGCCATGCCCGGGCGTGCCTCCATTGTTGCGGTGCTGCACCCGGATGCTGGCAAGGCGTTGTATTTCGTTGCTCGCGGCGATGGCAGCCATGAGTTCTCCGCCACCTTGGCAGAGCATAACCAAGCGGTGCGCAAGTATCTGTTACACGAGCGATGAGACACAGCCATCGGGGGGCACACGACCGGTGCGTTTCATTACGGTCGAGGGGCTCGAAGGCGCTGGCAAAACCACCTGCCTCGAATACCTCACGGAGCTACTGCGCAAACGCGCCATTGAGGCGGTGATCACCCGAGAGCCCGGCGGGACTCCGCTGGGAGAATCGCTCCGAGCTCTTCTACTGGATCACCGCTTCCAGGACATGGCGGGGGATGCCGAAGCTTTGTTGATCTTTGCAGCGCGGGCACAACACTTGGCTCGGGTTATACGACCGGCGTTGGCGGCGGGTCGCTGGGTGGTCTGCGATCGTTTCACCGACGCAACGTATGCCTACCAAGGTGGCGGCCGTGCGCTCGGCCCGGCGCGTATAGGATTGCTGGAGCACTGGGTGCAGGGTGATCTGCGTCCCGACCGGACCTTGTACCTGGACGTGCCGGTGGCTACGGGTTTGGCGCGTGCCGCGCGCCGTGGTATCCCGGACCGCTTCGAGAGCGAGCGTCGCGCCTTTTTCGAGCGCGTGCGGCGCGTCTATTTAGAGCGTTGCGCCGCGGAGCCGGAGCGCATGCGGCGAATCGATGCCAGCGGCTCACTCGATGCGGTACACACGCAGATTGCGGCGGCTCTTGCCGATCTGGTCGGCGGCGGTTTCGAGCCGACATGATTGCCGTGCAGACCGATCGCCTGCCTTGGCATCATGCTGTTTGGGACCGGCTGATCGCCTGTCACCGGCGCGGGCGGGTACCCCATGCCATTGCTGTAACGGGGAGTGCCGGGCTAGGGAAGTCCGCGTTTGCGCGCGGGTTTGCTCGGGCGCTGCTGTGCTTGTCGCCCCTGCCTGAGGGTGACGGGTGCGGGCGTTGCCGCAGCTGCTCTCTACAGGCGGCTGGTAGTCATCCCGATCATTATGCGGTGCATCCGGAGAGGGATGCAGGCGGGCCAATTAAGATCGATCAGATCAGGCAGTTGATCGATTTTTTGATGCGCTCGAGCCAATACGGGGGATATCGGGTCGCGCTAGTAGACCCGGCCGATCGCATGACATTGTCGGCAGCGAATAGCCTGCTCAAGACGTTGGAGGAGCCACCCGCGGCCGCGGTGCTCCTGCTGGTCACCAGCGAGCTCTCGCAGCTGCCGGCGACTCTACGCAGCCGTTGCCAGCGAGTGCAGCTGAAACTACCGGCCGCGGGCCTTGCCCGTGACTGGCTGGCTACGCACTACCCGGATGCGATTGATCTATTGGCGCTTGCCGGCGGCATGCCACTGCGGGCCATAGCCTACACTCAAGCCGGGGTTGGGGAGCGGTATACCGCGCTGGTGGCAGATCTAGTAGCGATCGCCCATAACCGCCAATCGCCGGTGTTGGCTGCGCAAGGCTGGACAGGGACTGGGCTGCGTGAGTGGATCGAGCTGCTGCAGCTAGCGCTTGCTGAGCTCGCGCGCGCTGCAATTACGGATTGCGATGCAGATCGCATCTCAGGCAGCGCGCAATTACATATGCTAAGCCAGGCTATAGATTGCTCGCATCTGCACAATTATATGGAACAGGTAACGGCTATACGACGAGCAGCCGATCAACCGCTCAACGAGCAGCTCGCGCTCGAGGATTTGCTCATCGGTTGGCGAACTGCCGTGCGCAGTGCTCGCGCGCAAACGATGGGGTGACAACTTATGGTACAGAGGCCGCAAGCGGGCGCCCGCCAGGGGATCCTGTCGGTATCCATAACGGATAAGCAAACTTTGTATGCCGCCTACATGGGTTATGTAAAAAACGGCGGACTGTTCATCCCCACGACTAAGTCGTACGAGCTGGGCGACGAGGTCTTCATTTTGTTGAGCCTTATGGAAGAAGCCGAAAAAATTCCTGTGGTCGGGCGTGTTATCTGGATCACTCCGCGTGGCGCTCAGGACAACCGTACCGCCGGGATTGGACTGCAGTTCACCGACAAAGACGGAGGTCCGGCGCGAACCAAGATCGAGACCCATCTCGCCGGCGCTTTGGAATCCGAGCGACCCACGCACACCATGTAGGCACTGCCGCCAATGACAGCGCGGCGGCGCCCGAGCGGGAGCAGGTTGTAGACAGTCATCCGCGGCGTCGTGGGTGACTGCCAATAGGCCCTACTTTTCTCTCGCTAGGTCATGGCGAATCGTGAGTACGATATCGACAGCTCGGTCAAGGCTCGTAACGGTGTTGTAGTAGTGCGCGGAGAGCCGGATTCCACCGAGGCGATGAGCACAGATGACACCGCGGTTGCGCAGCTGGCGCGATAGGGCGTGCGCATCCACGCCATTCGCCCGGAAGGTGACGATGCCCGCGTGGCGATGAGGTTCGGCCGGAGTGATCAGGCTTAGAGTCGGTTCCATTTGAATGCGCGCGATCAGGTGACGCGCATTGTTCAGCACCGCCTGCTCCACCCGCGCCGCGCCTGTCTCCTCCAGCACCGCTAGGCTTGCATCGAGGCCATGAATGCCGAGCATGTTCGGACTGCCGGCCTCAAAGCGCCGGGCGCTGGCTGCCGCACTCCAATCGGTGGTGTCGTAATCACCGAGGCGCGTTGCCATATGCCAGCCGAACTGGAGCAAGCATAGACGATCGCGTGCTTGCGCCGTGCTGTAGAAAAGACCCAGTCCCTCCGGGCCGAGCATCCATTTGTGCCCGTCCGCGACCACGAAGTCCGCCGATATTTGGGTTGCATCCAGCGCTAGGGCACCGAGCGATTGAATGGCATCGACGCAGAACAACGTGTCATTGTCCCGGCACGCCCGGCCTAGGCGTTCGAGGTTCATGCGCAAGCCTGAACCATATTGAACCGTGCTCACCGGTAGGACTCGCGTGCGCCCATCCATTGCCTGCAGGAGCGCGTCTTCCGGCGTCTCGGCACCATCTAGGGCAACATCGCGTACTTCGATGCCGAAACGCTGAGCAAGGGACTCCCAGACCATCCGGTTGGAGGGGAATTCCTGGTCGTTGATCACGACGTTGTCTCCCGGCTGCCAGTTCAGCCCATAAGCAACCAGTGAGAGCCCCTCGGAGGTGTTTTTCACAAGCGCGATGTCGTCGGTCGTGGGAGCAGTTACGAGACGAGCGAGGCGTTCGCGCAATCGCTGTTCGACCTCGCCCCAACGGGCGTAGTCAGCGGCGCCGCGGGTAATGTTCTCGCGCGCGAAAGCGGCTACAGCTGCGTGCGCACGGCGCGGCCACGGTGCCACGCCGGCATGGTTCAAGTAAATAAGCCCATCTTCGTGTGGGAACTCGTTCCGCATCCAATACCTCCAGCGCTACTTGCGCACGTCGCATCGCCGCAGTCAGTAGAACAGACGCTCGACGATGCGGAAGCCGGCCAGGTAGGTTCCGGTTGCTGCGCCTAAGGTCGAGAAGAGGAACACCAGCAGGGTGCGCGCCACTCGGTTTTGCCACCAGCCGCGCACGCGCGTGACATCGGCACGCAGTGTCCGAAAATGCCGCACCAGCGGCTTGCGCAGGGCCATCTCCACAGCCGCGGTGAAAAATCCGACCCCGATTGCCGGATGCAGCGTAGTCAACGGTGCCGCCAAGAAGGCGGTGATCACGGTCAGCGGATGGCCTGCGGCAATAATCGTGCCTAATGCCGATAGGCCGCCGGTAATCAAAGCCCACTCGATCATCAGCTGCATTCCCAGCGCGGGGCTGCGCGCAAAGCCGAGCCCGAATCCCGCAAAGATAAAGATGACGATCAGCCATGGAATCCAGACCAGCCAGCGCGCCTTGGGGAGCGTCAGCTCGAGCATCCTGCGAGTAGCTACGGGATTGGCCATAGGCTTGCTCAAGGTGGCCTCGACACCGGCTAGGTGTCCCGCGCCAATCACCACCAGCACATTGGTTGGCTGCAACTCCTTGGCTTTCTCCAGCAGCCGAGCTGCAATGTATTGATCGCGCTCGGTAATCAATGTTTCATACAATAGCGAGGAGCGCGCGGCAAACTCCGCAAAGGTGGATTCCAATAGATCACCCTCTTTGAGGCGTTCGATCTCTGCTTCGGTGATTTTCTCGCGCGAGAGGCTGCTCGCGATGAGCCCACTGAGCAGAACGAAGCGCTGCCACCACGGAACGCGCCGATAGATTCGGTTGAGCGTGACGCCGATGTCACGGTCAACCAGCCATACCGGCAGGTTCGCCGCTTCGGCTCCGTTGATGGCGGCTTCCATCTCTGCGCCCGGTCGAGTCCCGAACTGATCGGCCAAGCGTTGCTGAAAAGCAGCTAGCGCCAGACTGGCCGCGACCATGCCGAATTTACCGCTGCGCAGCACTTGAAAGAGATCGAGCTGCTCCAATGCATCAGGCTCGGTCAACACGCGATAGCGCTGATTGCAGAGCTCGACGGCGACGGCATCGTAACTGCCGCAGGCAATAGCCTGTTCGACTTCCGCGACGCTGGTGGGCGAGACGTGCGCTGTGCCGAGAAGATTAAAGGTGGTATCACCGACGCTCATCGTTCTCAGTAGATGCGCGCGTGCGGGTTCGGTCATATTCCCATCCTATGCCGCGTATTAGGGACCAATTATCGCTGATGGGATGCTATGCGCAAAGTGGATGATGGTGTCCTGCCAATGGCAGGATACGGAAAACGCCGCTTGGCTGCGTTCGCTCAATCGAGTGCGCTGCCGAGGTGTGTAGGCGCGGCGTCGTGGGTGAATGTCAATAGGCCCTGGCCGCGCCGGCGGTTCCTGGTGCTAGGTTAATCCCCATGGGTGAACGAATCCTGCCGCGCCTGGGTCGAATGGGCGATAATTAACGCGCACAATCATGCACAGATGGCAGGCGAGGGCATAGGCGATGTCTTTCGAGGTTGGACAAAGCGGGCGCTCATCAGCGAAGGAAATTCCAGCCGAAGCTGCCGATCCGAGGCGGCGCCGGTTTTTGACGGCTACGGCGAGCGTTGTGGGCGCGGTCGGTGCGGGATTCGTCGTAACGCCGTTTATCGAGGCTCTCTGGCCCAGTGTCAGAACACAGGCCCGGGGCTCTCCTATTGAAGTTGATGTCGGCAAGCTCGGTAAGGGTCAGATGATTACTGTCGTTTGGCGTTCGCGACCGATTTGGGTGCTGCACCGCACGGATAGCCAGTTGCAAACGCTGGCTAGGATGGATTCGCGCCTAAAGGATCCGAAGTCGCAGGCGGCGCAGGAACCCCCGCAGTTACAGAGTTCTGGGAAGTGGAACAACAAAGCCCGATCAATCAAGCCGCGCTACTTGGTTCTGGTGGCAATCTGTACCCATCTTGGCTGCATCCCAGAATACAGACCCGAAGTTGCAGACGTTCGGATCGGTCCGGACTGGCTCGGTGGCTTTTTCTGTCCTTGCCACGGTTCGAGGTATGATCTTGCCGGTAGGGTCTTCCAAGGGTCGCCGGCGCCGCTTAATCTGCCGGTTCCACCCTATTACTTTAAGAGCGATACTTTGGTCCGGATAGGTGAGTTGGCTAATGGCTTGGGCCAGAACTGGACACCCGCGGTATGGTAGCCCGCGGCTTGCTCGCCGAAGTTTGGCAAACCATTGCCCAGGAGGCTCGATGGAGTGGAATCAAGAACGCATGAGCGCAGCGCTTGAGCGTGCGGTTGAGGCGGCGCGGCGCATGATCCGAGAGCATGGCAATCTCGATGGCATGCTGGCAACTCTCCACCCGGCCAATGATAGCGGGTTTACGGTATTTGGATTAGGTTTGCCGGACAAACCGGAAGACCGGGATCTCATGGCCGAGGTGGTTCGTGGCATTGCCGAGGAGCTGGACGCGATCATGGTTACATTGGCAGTCAGCGCGTGGGTACTGCTGCCCGGTGACATCGACAGCATTGACCTTGCGGAATCCACCTCCGGGCTCTCGGATCCCAGTGAAGTTCTATTGGTTAGCGCAAGCCATCGCCTGTTGGGTGAATCTTGCCGCTCCGAGCGAATCCGGCGCGAAGGCTCGTCGGTGACCTTCGATGCCATCGCCGCATCCCCTGATATCGCTTTGGACGACCGATTTGCACACATCCTTTCCCCACAACGCGCACCGATTTCGGCGGCCGCTCGTGCGCAGGCCCATGAGATCGCCAGCGGAATTCGCCGCGGGCGCGTGGGCAACGGCGAGGGGCCATTTCGGCACTGAGCGCGCGCTCGCCCGCTACGGCCCCGGGGGCAAGAAAAATGTTCAAGGACCGCGCGGATGCCGCCCTGCAGCTGGCGGAGCGGTTGCGGCATCTCAAGGGCGAGCACCCGCTGGTGCTCGCTATCCCACGGGGTGCGGTGCCCATGGCGAGGCTTATCGCGGACGCCCTAGACGGCGAGTTGGATATCGTGTTGGTGCACAAGCTGGGCGCACCCGGCAACCCGGAATATGCCGTCGGAGCGGTGAGCGCAGATGGTACCGTAGCGATATCCGAGCACGGACGAAAGCTTTGCAGCAAGGACTACATCGACTGTGAAGCCGATGCTCAGTTGCGGCTTCTGCGCGAGCGGTGCCGGCGCTATACGCTGGGGCGCCCCTCCATCGACCCAAGCGGGCGCGTCGTTATCGTGGTGGACGATGGCATTGCGACCGGCGCCACCATGATTGCGGCGCTCCGGACGCTGCGCCAACGCGAGCCTCGGCGGCTCATCGCCGCGCTCGGCGTCGCTCCAGCGGATACCCTACGCCGCATCGAGGCCGAAGCCGATGCGGTAGCCTGTCTGGCGGTGCCGTCACCCTTCTACGCCGTCGGTCAGCATTTCTCGGATTTCCGCCAGGTCAGTGACGACGAGGTGGTCGAGTTCCTACGCCAAGGTATCAAAGGGGTCAGACTCGATTGATTATTGCTCTTAGAGTGCGGATATGTATTCGATACGCAATCCGCGCCTGTAGCGATGGGCAGAGATTAATCAATCGAGTCTGACCCCTTTGATGCCCTCCAGAGCGATCGCGAAAGTGGATAAGCTGGCGCTGCGCAGCAGCACCAGCCGCGTCGGCGATTGTTTGCAGAAGTGGCGCACGCATTGCATGGCGCCGTGGCTGACGCAGTCCACCGGACACATAACCGCATGGGCACGAGGCAGCACCGCTGCCAGCCGGCCGAGTCCCGTCTCGCGGCCTCCGTCATGATGCATGAACGACCAGCCGTTCTGCTCCGCAACCGCGCGGTAATGTCTGCAC
This sequence comes from Nitrococcus sp., assembly GCA_030452365.1. Taxonomy (GTDB): domain Bacteria; phylum Pseudomonadota; class Gammaproteobacteria; order Nitrococcales; family Nitrococcaceae; genus Nitrococcus. Next base: position 550 of record JAKDMK010000052.1, on the reverse strand, counting down.
AGACGATTCAGGCCGCCGACATAAAGGAGGCAACGGGAATCGCAAGGCAATCCGGTCTGTGGGCAGGTGACCACCTGCGGCTCCGGTGGTAGGATGCGCTCGCCGCCGGATCTCGCCGCGCGCCGGGAATCGCCCGAGCGCTGCACCAGAGTTAGCGGGCCGTCTGCCGCCGTACCTTTCGGGCCTGTTGGGGAGTGCGACATATCCCTACCATGCCAGCTACTACGTATAGTCAATAACAATGATATACATTCGTATTCGTATGTCAAGCCATCGGGTGACTGGCGCGCTAGTAGGGGCGGGTTAGGTGAGCACCAGCGCAAGATGGAGATGACGCTTGGCACTAGGCGCTCACCGCACGGGCCGGGCAAGGACGCGCAATAGCAGGCGCGCCTTGCGTTCTATGGGATGGGCAATAGGGGGCTCGGGTGGGGAAAACTCGTGCTGAAGCTAGCGGCGCGCAGCGAAGCGGCTCATACGACGGCGCCTCTCCCACCCGCAGGGAAAGGCGCCGCCGATCAGGCGCCCCAGGCCCTCACTACTTGTCGTA
>JAKDMK010000051.1 GCA_030452365.1 Nitrococcus sp. | reverse complement strand
GCGGCCACGGACAACCTCCAGACGCTAGGGATTATTAACGCTCCCCCGATCGTCGCGGCGAGCGGGGGCAGTGTTAACAGACTCTCTGCGCTACCAAGTAAAGACCTGCCGTGCCTTTGGCAGCTCAGGCGGCCTACGCCGGTCTACTAGGGCCAGTGGGGCCATGGCGCATGGGTGCCGAAAACGTTATCCACTTTTCGACACCCCTTGCCTGAACCAAGGCACGGCAAAGCCATCTCAACCAGCCCCGCAGCGATTGCGAGCGCGCCTGGGTCATTGCTCCAGGTGCTGGCTGACGTAATCGATAGCCTGCTGCACTGTCGTGATCTTCTCTGCCTCTTCATCCGGGATCTCGCACTCGAACTCTTCCTCGAGCGCCATTACGAGCTCGACGGTATCCAATGAGTCGGCACCAAGATCGTCAACGAAGGAAGCCTCTGGAGTCACCTCCTCTTCTTTGACTCCAAGCTGTTCGACGATGATCTTGCTCACGCGTTCTTCGACACTGCTCATCTTGGCTATTCCTCCGAAATATGGATGGTTCAACTCGTGCACGTTCCCCCAGCACATGCCCCCGGGACCGATGGCGGGCGTATTGTACGTTGAAGATACTGAGTCACGCTATCAACTGGCATCCCGCCTCAGGCCATGTGCAGACCGCCGTTGACATTCAATGTCTCGCCAGTAATAAAACCCGCCTCCCGAGTGGCTAGGAAGAGCACCGCGGTAGCGATGTCCTGCGGTTGGCCCAGCCGCCCAAGGGGTGTCTGCACCAATAACGCCTCGCGTTGTGCCTCGGGCAGCGAATCGGTCATATCGGTAGCAACAAATCCCGGCGCCACGGTATTCACCGTAATGCCCCTGGAACCCACCTCGCGCGCCAATGACTTACTCAAACCCATGATTCCTGCTTTGGCCGCCGCATAGTTGCCCTGCCCGATGTTGCCAGTAAGCCCCACTACCGAGGCGATGTTTATAATCCTGCCGTAGCGGGCCTTGATCATCGCGCGCAAACACACCTTGCTCATCCGATAGACCGAGCCGAGGTTCGTGTCAATGGCAACATCCCAATCTTCCTCGCGCATGCGCAGAAACAGCGCATCACGCGTAACACCGGCATTGTTTACTAGTATCGTCGGGCTACCAAAACGCCGGCCCATGGTGGTCACCACGGTGGGCACCTGCTCGCGGTCCGTCACATCGAGCGCCATACCCGCCCCGGCGATACCCGCCTGCGCCAACTCGCCGCAGATTCGCTGCGCTCCCGCCTCGGTAGTAGCCGTGCCCACGACCGTCGCGCCCGCCTCACCTAGGGTGAGCGCAATCGCCCGTCCCAAGCCCCGGCTCGCTCCCGTAACGAGCGCGATTTGACTATCCAGCGAGAACGCCATAGCTAGGGCCTGTTGACGTTCGCCACGACGCCGCGACGGCGGCCATTTTCTCGCAAGACAAGGCGTCGCGAGCGCCGTGTAGTATTGCTACATAAGCAAGCGACAACGCAGGATTGCGGGAAAATGGCCCCGTCCCTTCGGGTTGCGCCCAAAATCCGCCCAGGCGGCGTTGCTCGTCGTTCATTTAGTAACACTAAACTTCTCTCCTCGCGCCTTGCCTGGCCGGATTTTGGGCAGCAACGCGACGCCGTGGCGAATGTCAACAGGCCCTTGTGCTCAGCTCCCTCTTAGCAGTGCCTTGTCGAGCGATGCCGAATCGAACACCGCATCCACGTCCATACGCCGGTCGATGCGGCGGTTGAGGCCCGCGAGCACTTTGCCGGGGCCACATTCGATCACCCGTTCCACGCCATCTGCGGCCATTCGCCGTATGATTTCAACCCAGCGCACTGGGCTGTGCAACTGCTTAACGAGGCAATCGCGGATGGTCTGCGGGCGCACCGCTACAGAGACGTCGACGTTATGCAATACCGGGAGCGCCGGCGCGTTAATCTGCACGGCTTCAAGACACTGCGCAAGCTTTGCCGCGGCCGGCCGCATCAAGGCGCAGTGGGAGGGTATACTGACCGGCAATTCCAACGCGCGCTTCGCTCCCGCTGCGTGCGCCAGGGTAACGGCGCGTTCGACCGCCGCCGTGCAACCGGCGATAACCACTTGCCCCGGTGCATTGAAATTGACCGCCTCGACCACCTCACCCTGAGCCGCTTCCTGACACACAAGACGGACCTGATCATCATCCAGGCCGAGGATCGCTGCCATGCGCCCGTGGCCTGCGCTCACCGCCTCCTGCATGATGCGGCCGCGATCGGCAACGAGCCGGGTGGCCACCTCGAAATCAAGCGCCCCGGCACAAACCAGCGCGGTATACTCACCAAGGCTGTGGCCGGCCAACACGACTGGAGTCGCGCCACCCTGCGCCCTCCAGCACCGCCATACGGCGATCCCGGCCGCTAGCATGGCCGGTTGGGTGCATTCGGTACGGTTGAGCTCGCTCTGCGGACCGTTTTGTACCATTTCCCATAGGTCAACTTGCAAAGCCGCAGAAGCTTCCTGGAACGTGCCACGCACGGTGGTCGGGAAGGCCTTACTCAGATCGCTCAGCATACCGACCGACTGGGAACCCTGACCGGGGAAAACGATTGCAAGCTTGCTGTTCTCGCTCATGGTCATCCGTTGCTGGGCACCGTCAGTAGCGCACCAGCGCCGAGCCCCAGGTGAACCCGGCGCCGAATGCCTCCAGCAACAGGAGCTGACCCCGTTGAATACGGCCGTCGCGCACGGCGACATCCAGTGCCAGTGGAACCGAGGCCGCCGACGTATTGGCATGCCGATCCGCCGTTACGATCACTCGCTCCATGGGAAACCCGATCTTACGAGCGAGTGCCGTCATAATGCGGATATTGGCCTGATGCGGCACAAGCCAATCCACTTCCTCACGCGAGAGATTATTTGCCTGCAGCGTCTCGTTCACCAACCTGCCCATTGTGCGCACAGCGACTTTGAACACTTCGTTGCCGCGCATGGTAATTTTGCCGGAGTTATCTGTCAGACGATCATAGCCCTGCGAGACTCCCCAGGGAACATTCAGCAACGCCGCCTGGCGACCGTCCGCGTGCAGCCGTGTGGCAAGCACACCGGGCTCCTCGGCGGCCTCAAGAACCACTGCGCCCGCGCCGTCTCCAAAGAGCACGCAGGTGGCTCGATCCTGCCAGTTCAAAATACGTGAAAAGGTCTCTGCCCCGATCACCAACGCCCGCCGGGCACCACCGGTGCGGATGAAACGGTCGGCGACATCCAGCGCATAAATAAAGCCACAGCAGGCCGCCGCGATATCGAAGGCAATAACATTGCGTGGGATGTCGAGCCGCTCCTGTAGCAGGCAAGCGGTACTGGGGAATATCTGATCCGGCGTCGACGTCGCCAGCACGACCAGATCGATATCGCGGCCAGTGAAGGCCGCCGCTGTCAAGGCGCGTCGCGCCGCCGCGGCGGCAAGATCGCTGCAGAGCTCCCCCTCGGCCGCGATATGGCGCTCGCTGATCCCCGTGCGTTCGCGTATCCATTGATCCGAAGTATCCACCATACGCTCCAGATCATGATTGGTTATGATCCGTTCGGGTAAATAGCCCCCGGTTCCGCGGATGCGTGAAAAACTCACGTCTGCTGCCGCTCCTGAGAAAAGATTTCCGCAAGGCGCTCGTCGATTAGCCTAGGCACCGCTTTTTCCGCCTCCAGGATGCCAACCTCGATGGCACGTTCAAATGCGACGGCATCGGCACCGCCATGGCTCTTGATGACCACACTGCGCAACCCAAGCAGACTCGCGCCATTGTACTGGCGCGGGTCGAGCCGCCTGCGCAGCGAGCGCAGAACCGGGAGTGCGATCAAGCCCGCAAGCTTGGTCAAGAGGCTGCGATGAAATGCTTCCTGCAAATAGCTGGAGATCACGAAGGCAACGCCCTCGCTGCTCTTCAAAGCCACGTTGCCCACAAAGCCGTCGCAGACCACGACATCCGCTACCCCCTTGTAGGCGGAATCGCCTTCGACATAACCGATATAGTTCAGCTTGCTGGCTTGTAGGAGCTGGGCCGCGCGCTTGACCTGCTCATTGCCCTTGATCTCCTCCTCGCCCAGGTTCATTAGCCCGATTCGCGGCGAGTAGGCACCGCTCGCCTCGGCGAGCACCGAGCCCATTACGGCGAATCGAAACAGCTGCTCTGCGCTGCAATCCACATTGCCCCCCAAATCGAGCATATGAAAGCGGCCACCGAGGCACGGAATCGTCGTGCAGATCGCCGGACGATCAATCCCGCGTAGCGTCTTCAGCACATAACGTGCCGTAGCGAGCAACGCGCCGGTGTTGCCGGCGCTGACACAGGCATCGGCGACACCCTGCTTGACGAGGCCGAGGGCCACGCGCATCGAGGAGTCCTTTTTGCTGCGTAAAGCCTGCGAGGGGAGGTCGGCCATAGCAACAATCTGGGAAGCTGAATGGATGCGCAGAGCCTCGTCTTCCCGTCCACCTTGGCGATGAAGCTCCGCACGAATGATCTCCTGCCGGCCAACCAGAATCAAACGCACATGCCCGGAGTGGCGGCTCAAAGCTCTGAGCGCGGCGGGCACCACGGCTGCCGGGCCGTTGTCCCCGCCCATGGCGTCCAAAGCAATCGTAAAGCGTCGCGACATTGGTGCTGAGGTCGCCCATGTAAATGGCGGAGACTATACGTCTAGCAGACGCCAACGCAACGCACGGCCAAGAGCGTGACGAGCGCCGCAAGCGCGGGCATGGGCCTGTTGACGTTCACCCGCGCCGCCGTGGGCGGATGTCAACAGGCCCTAGTCTTCGTCACCTGAGATCACCCGGCGGCCCCGGTAGTAGCCACCAGGAGAAATATGGTGGCGACGATTCGTCTCACCGGTCGTGGGATCCACCGAAAGCGTGGGCCGCTTGAGCGCATCGTGTGCGCGGCGCATTCCCCGTTTCGATGGACTTTTCCGACTCTTTTGAACAGCCATTATCCGGTGTCTCCTACATTCGTGCGACCGGCGCTCAAACGTCCCCCATCTTGAGCTGTTCCAGCACGGCGAATGGACTCTGGTGATGCGGCACCACAGCTGCCGGACCGGCGCGCCGAAGTAACCGCCGCTCTGAGCGTACACCCAACCGCTTTCGTGCATCGCCAGGGGCGGCAAAGCGCGCACAATCCTGATCGAGCCGTGCGCTATCGATCGACTTTAAAAGGGTTCGTGCAAAACGTTCGATAATAATTGCGAGCTTCCGTGCTGTCAAAGAATAGAATTCAAGACCGACTTGCGCTCGCAATCGCCGCAGCGGCGACGGCAACCGGCGGCATTCAGCTCAGCCACCCCCCATCGATCGCTGCGCTCGCAATTCGACTCCGGTCTATCCGGTCAACCCGGCGCAAGGGCAGTATGATAGGAGCCCAAATGCACTGCCGAAGGAGTCCTCATGCGATTGATACTCTGCTCCGCTTCGCCCTACCGCGCCGAGCTGCTGCGCCGCTTGGGACTACCGTTCGAGCAAATACCCGGCCGCATCGACGAGACGCCCCGCCGCGGCGAAGAGCCGGCCGCCTATGTCAAGCGTCTGGCCATTGCCAAGGCGCGAGCCGCAAGGCCGATCAATGAGCCCGCTCTGATAATCGGCTCCTTGGGATCGTGCTGCTGCAACGGATCGAGGGCGATGACCCCACGGCCTTGATCGGCTTGCCGCTGATCCGCCTCACGGAAATGTTGGCCATAGAAGGCGTGCACCTTCCCTAGGGCGTCTTGCTAGAATCGGCTGCGCTGGATTTCCACCAGGTCCAATAGTATGCGCGCGGCCTCCCCCTGGTAGGCGTCGGGTTCCTCGGCCCCATCGGACGGCAAGCCGGTGTCGAGCATCTGCGCATCTTCGCTGTCCTGAAACTCCTGGTAGCTATCGAACGGCTTCTTGCCGATGGCCTTGCGGTGAGCATTGGCCAGTGCCAGCTGTTTTTGCTGGAAGGCTTGCCTGGCGGCGCGGCGTTGTCCGATCTGTAGAGACAGACGCTCGCGTTCGTTTTGTTCCCGCGCCAGGGCGATGCGCTTGACCCGATACTGGAAGTCCGGATCGGATGCCACCCGGACCTGATGTGCCTTGGACATTGCTGATTTCAATTGCTCGATACGCGTGCTCTGCGGATAGGGGGTGGAATCGATATGGTCCCAGGGCAGCACATGGGGCAAGGTGCCCTCGCCGATTTCTTCCGGGTCCACCACGGGTGGAAAGTCGATATCAGGCATTACGCCGCGCACCTGGGTGCTCGCACCGGTAACGCGATAAAACTTGGCCCGCGTGAGCTTGATACTGCCTTGCTTCAGGGGCAGCAACGCCTGCACGGTGCCCTTGCCAAAGGTTCGGCTGCCGACAATCAGACCACGGCCGTAGTCCTGAACGGCGCCGGCGAAAATCTCCGAAGCCGATGCGCTCAGGCGGTTGACCAGCACCACGAGCGGTCCGGAATACACTGGCCATGGGGAGTGATGACCCAGTACATGGATATCGCCATCGGCCTCCCGAATCTGCACCACGGGCGCCGACGCCATAAACAGGCCCACGAGCTCGATGGCCTCGCCCAACGCCCCACCGCCATTATTGCGCAGGTCAAGGATAACACCGCTCACGTTTCGGGCTTCGAGCTCGCGCAGCAGCTTATCCACGTCATCCGCGGTGCCCTGATAAAACGACGGCAGGGTAATCAGCCCGATCCGTCGGGGGTTGCCGTTGCGCTCCAGCTCGATTATCTGCATTCTCGCGGCCTGGGCCTCGAGCTTGATTTTGTCCCGTACCAGCGCCACGGTGCGGGTATCGCCGCTATCGCCCGATGCAACGCGCAGCCGCACCGTGGTGCCCTTTCTGCCACGGATGAGCTGAACTGATTCGTCCAGACGCATGCCCACGATGTTGGTAAAGCCCCCGTGCTTGCCCTCACCGACAGCGATGATCTGATCGCCGGGCTTTAGCTTGCCGCTCTCGATGGCCGGACCACCGGGGATCAGCCTTACGATCTCAGTAGAGCCGTTGTAGCTGCGTAGCTGCGCTCCAATACCTTGCAGCGACAGCTTCATGTTGATTTCGAAATTTTCCGATTGTTTGGGCGAAAAATAGTCTGTGTGCGGGTCGTAGAGATGGGTGTAGGCCCCCATATATACCGCAACCACGTCGATCGGCTCGGCCTGGGAAACTTGTCCTAGTTCATTGCTGAAGCGGCGGGTCAGACGCTCGAGAATGGGCGGTTCCTCCCTCTCATGCGCGTCCTCGGCAGCGTCCTCATTCTCGTCCAAACGCATGTTGATGATCAGGTTCTCCAGGTACTTGGTCCACAGTGCCCAGCGCGCGGGACGATCCGCCGGCCAAGGCGCATCCTGCGGATTAATAACGAGGTATTCGGCGTCATTGAGGTCGAATGAATCAAGCCCAGCCTGCAACCGTTCCAGGGTGCGCCGATAGAGGGCGACACGGCGGTCCTGATACGTATTGAAGATCTCGAACGCTGCCGTGAGCCGCCCTTCGCGCAGCCCATCGTCAAGCTCATCACCGAACCGGCGCTCGAATCGCCGTATGTCACTGGCCAAAAATACGCTGTGGCGGGGATCCAGGGCGTCCAGGTAGGCGTGCAGCAATTGCCTTGAAAATGCATCATCCAGAGTCACCGGACTGTAGTGCGCCTCCTGCAGGCGTTCGACTACCTGGCGATCGATCTGCTCCTGTAGATCGCCCACAGTCAGCGGTTGATATACCGTGGTCGGGGCGACCTGCGCAAAAGCCGCGCTGGCTAGCAGCATGAGCACCAGGGTTAACAGCGATACTACGGGATTACGCATAAGTAGTTGCTCGGCATGCTGCAGGGTAAGCGGTATGATTGTAGGCGCAATTGTAGCTCCCAGCGGTGCACGCCGCGCGCCTTGCATCCGCCGCTGTTCACGCCGTACGCCACCCTGCGGGATAGTGCGTTCATCTCGGGGCTTCGGCGGCTGCCATGCGCTCGCGCAGAGCCTGTAGTATCGCGCTAAGATCGCCACTGAGCGCCGCTTGCGCCACCACCTCACCGCACCCAGGCAGCTCGAAGGCTACGCGGCTCGCGTGCAGGAACAATCGGCGCAAGCCTAATCGACGCAGCGCGCGATTGGCCTCGCGATCCCCATAGCGCTCGTCACCCGCGACGGGATGGCCGCTGCAAGCCGCATGTACGCGAATCTGATGCATACGCCCGGTATGCAGCTCCACGTCGGCCAGCACCCAGCCTCGGTACCGTTCAATGGCATGGAACACGGTCAGCGCTTGGCGGCCCGCCATTGATACCCGCACCGCGTGTAGATACCCTTTGCCCGAGCAGCGCGCAAGCGGTGCTTCCACGCGCAATGTACCCTCTCCTAGCTCGCCTTTGAGCAGGGCCAGGTAGCGCTTGTCTACCCGCCCTGAGCGCATGAGCACATGGAGCTGGCGCAGCGTATCGCGCCGTTTGGCCAGGATCAGGCAACCACTGGTATCCCGGTCCAGGCGGTGCGCCAGGTCCAGGGAAGGCATATCGGGACGCTGAGCACGTATCGCTTCGATAGCGCCATAAGCAAGACCACTGCCGCCGTGTACGGCGAGCCCGCTCGGTTTGTCCAGGATCAGCAGCTGCTCGTCTTCATAGAGAATCGCCTGTTCGATGCGCTGGAGAATGCGCGGCGACGGCTCGCCGCCGAGCTCGCGCTCGCCCAGGCGCATCGGTGGCAGCCGCAAGCGGTCGCCGCGGCACAGACGATACTCGGGCCGGGCTCGACCGCCGTTTACTCGGATTTCCCCCCGGCGCAGCAGGCGATAAATCCGTGTTTTCGGTAAACCCTTGAGCTCCCGAAGCAAAAAATTATCCAGCCGCTGATCTTCGTATTCGATTGCGACCTGGATGTGGCGGACTCCCGGCACGCGCTGCTCTTCCAAGCCAATTTCCCCATGATACGGTATAACAACGGTGCACGGGGCATTTGAAGCATTCCGGCAACGCTGATAAAGTAGCTTGGAGCCTGGAGCTATGTGCTCAAGCAAACCTAAATTCAGTCGGAGACGCCGGCCGCAACGTGCAGCATGGCGTTTAACGAGATCCAAAAACGTCCCAAATCTATCCGACGTCACACACATTCATGTGCACCCATGCGACTGCGCCCACCTGGGCACCCGCCCTCGATCATCCTTGGGCGGGTGTGATTAAATCGCCACTGAACCCCGCGCTGCTTGGATCATCGACCAAGCATGTTACGCCGTTGCAGCTCACCTGTGAGGGTCGGAGCGCCGGCGTCTTGCGTGGCATGGCGAACACCCGGGTCGAGCGCTGGAGAGAAGGATCTAATGAAGAGGATGTTGATCAATGCAACCCAGCGCGAAGAGCTGCGGGTTGCGCTAGTGGATGGCCAGTTACTTTACGACCTAGACATTGAAACACCGTCACGGGAGCGGAAAAAAGCCAACATCTACAAAGGTAAGATAACGCGTATAGAACCGAGTCTGGAGGCCGCATTCGTCCAGTACGGCGCCGAACGTCACGGCTTCCTCCCTCTCAAGGAGATCGCGCGCGGTTATTACCAAACCGAACAAGACGCCGACTCCGCTAAGCTCAGCATCAAGGAGGCCATTAAGGAAGGGCAAGAGCTCGTCGTTCAAGTCGAAAAGGAGGAGCGCGGCAACAAAGGGGCGGCGCTCACAACGTTTGTCAGCTTGGCCGGGCGCTACTTGGTGCTCATGCCAAACAACCCGCGTGCGGGCGGTGTCTCACGGCGCATCGAAGGACAGGATCGTAATGAGGTCCGTGATGCGCTGCGTTCGCTCGACGCTCCTGAAGGCATGGGGTTGATCGTGCGCACGGCTGGTGTTGGCCGCAGCGTTGAGGAGCTGCAATGGGACTTGGACTATTTGCTGAACCTCTGGAGCAGTATCCAGAAGGCCGCCGCCGAACGCACAGCGCCGGTCCTCATCTACCAAGAAAGCAATGTCATCATCCGGGCGTTGCGTGACTACCTACGCAGCGACATCGCCGAGATCCTGGTCGATGACGCCGAGGTATACGAACAGGCGCAAGGCTTCATCCAGCAGGTAATGCCCCACAACC
>JAKDMK010000291.1 GCA_030452365.1 Nitrococcus sp. | reverse complement strand
CGCCCGCCTCATTGATGTCGCGGACGACCGCGAACGCAGCCGCCGCACTGAGAAAGAAGTTGATGAACCCGGGCCCGGCGATCTCCACCCGCTCGATGTATTGATGAGCCGGCAGCTTGGCGAGGATGGCTTGGCCGAGCTCGCGCGGCGACCGGCGCGCCGGTTTCGCGAGCTGCATGGCGACATTGGTCGAATAGTCGCCGTAGCCCTTGGCGCGCCCGCGCTCGATCTGGATGTCGACCGTGAGCTCCGCGGGCAGCGTGCCGTCTTGCCTGAGCGTGGCGAGGGCCTGCTGCACGAGTTGGGCGAGCTGAACTTTCATAATTGCCGGCTGTGTTTGGCTGAACGAGGTGCAAAACGGCTTATTATCCGGGCTGCGGCGAGGCTTGCAAGGACGGGTCACGCACTTTATCAAATGCTCAGGTTGACAGGTACGGCTGCACGGCCGCGAGCAGCGCGCCATGCCTGACGAGCTGCACGGCCGCATCGATGTCCTGCGCGGCGAATGCGTCCGAGGTGCGAAACGGCACTTCCCGGCGCAGCCGCTCACGCGCGCTTGCGGTTGCCGGAGCGGGCGTCAGCGGCGCTCTGAGATCCAGCGCCTGCGCACCACACAGCGCCTCTATCGCTAATATGGCTGTGAGGTTGTCCAAGATGCGAAGGAGCTTGCGGCCTGCACTCCAGCCCATGGAGTTATGGTCTTCCTGCATGGCCGAGGTGGGCAAGGAGCTCACGCTTGCGGGGCTCGCGAGGCGGCGGTTCTCCTCGGCCAGGGAGGCACCGGTGTAATGCGCGATCATCAAGCCGGAGTTGATCCCCGGCTCGGGTGTGAGGAAAGCGGGCAGGCCTTGGGATCGTTGCCGATCGAGCAGGCGGTCGACACGCCGCTCGGCGATCGCGCCCAGCTCGGCGGCCGCAATAGCGAGAAAATCGAGGGCAAAGGCCAGGGGCTCGCCATGAAAGTTGCCGCTGCTCTCGACGCGTCCGTCCGCGAGCACAACCGGGTTGTCGGTTACAGAGTGCAGCTCACGTTCCGCCACCTGCGCGGCGAAGCCCGCGGTATCACGGGCCGCGCCGTGCACCTGCGGCGTGCAGCGAAAGGAATAGGCATCCTGCACCAAGTGGGCTGAACTGCGATGGTGCGCAACGATTGCGCTGCCATGCAAGAGCCGCCGCAGCCGCTTGGCGACGAGCCCTTGTCCGGGATGCGGGCGCAGGCGCTGCAGCTCCGCTTGGAACACTCGATCGGTGCCGAACCCAGCTTCGATGCTCATGGCCGCGGTGAGGTCGGCAGTATCGAGCAGCTGCCCGAGCCGGTCGAGGCCGAGGATGAGCATCGCCAGCATGCCGTCGGTGCCGTTGATCAGCGATAGGCCTTCCTTGACCTCGAGCGCAACGGGAGTCAAGTCGTGCTGCGCAAGCGCGGCCCCGGCGGCGACGCGCTCGCCGTCGATCAACGCCCAACCTTCGCCGCAAAGGCATAGCGCGATATGTGCCAAGGGGGCGAGGTCGCCGCTAGCCCCAAGCGAGCCATGTTCGGGAACGAGGGGCAGGACGCCGGCATTGAGCATGCGGATCAGCGCCTGCACGAGCTGCAGGCGGACCCCGGAGTAGCCCATGGCCAAGGTCTTCGCCCGAATGGCCATCATGGCGCGCACCGTCTCCGGCTCGATGGCGGCACCGACGCCGGCCGCATGGCTGCGCAGAAGCGCCTGTTGTAACGCGCGGCGGTGCTGCGGCGCGATGGCGGTCGTGGCCAATGCGCCCAAGCCCGTCGTCACGCCATAAACCGCCTCTTCGCCCACGGCGAGCACTTCAATGTGCCGGCGCGCCTGCTCGATCCGCGCGACAACCCGCCGCGGCAGCGGCAAGGCGATGCACGCCTGGCGCCGGGCTAAAGCCACGATCGTTTGGCAATCCAGCTGATCGATGCGTACTTGCATGCGCTCAGGCCCTAGATACAGAGCGATCACTCCCTGGGCTGCCGGCAGCGGTCGCAACGGGTAAGCTGAATAAAGCCGGTAGCGAAGACCCGTACCAGCGCCGCGTGCATAGTCCCGCCACAGCTACACGGTTGCGGGAATCCGGTCGAGCACCGTGCACAACGCCGATCGCCCTCGTGGTGATTCTGCCACTGCATGTTGTCCAGCGTGTCCGCTGTTTGGTTTGTGTCTTTATTCGAGCCCATGGAGTTTGCGCGCTCATGTCACTGTCTGCTAACGGAGCCTGCACCGAGGCGTTCTTTTGCTTGGGCACTCGAATCGATCTCGGTTAGGCTGGCATCATGGCAAACGTTTTAGTGAATCACGTTATCGAAGGTGCGTCTCCCTGCGCATGATGAAAACGCGTTCGCAGCCCGCAGCCCCGAGCTACTACGGAGGAATACAGATGGACATCGCAGGAAAATCCGCTTTCATCACAGGCGCCGGCAACGGCATTGGCCGTGCGCTCGCCGCGGCTTTCGCGCGCAAGGGAGTGCGCCTGACACTGAGCGACCGCTACGAACAGCGCCTTCGCGATACCGCGCAGCTGGTCGAGGATGTAAGCCGCGAGGTGCGACCGGATGACGTGCCGGAAGTGCAATTGATCCCAAGCGATGTGCCCGACTCCTGGCGCGATCGCGTCATCCGCATGGTGGTGGAGCGCTTCGGCACGCTCGATATCTTGGTGAACAACGTGAACGTCGTACAAGGCGGACGTTTTGAAGCGATGGAGATCGAGCAGCTGCGTGCCCAGCTCGATGCAAACCTCATTTCGCCAATCTATTATACGCGCGCGGCGTTGCCGGCGCTCAAGAAAAGCGGCGAGGCGGCCATCGTCAATATATCCTCGCTGATGGGACTCGTGGGTCTGCCGTTCTATGCCGCCTATGCCGCCTCCAAGGCCGGCTTCGCCGGCTTCAGCGAGGCGCTACGGCGCGAGCTTGCGGGCGAAGGCATTCAGGTTGTAACGGTGTATCCGGGTGCTCTAGCGACACCGATCGAGGATGGCAGCGAGCTCGGCCCGGACGAGGGCTTCGAGTACGAGCCGCCGGAGGCACTCGCCGATGCCGTTGTCGCCGCGCTCGAGAGCGGTGATACTGAAGTGATCCGCGGCAGTGCGGAGATCGCCGCACTCGTCGGCCGAAATCGTGCGCAGCCAGGCCAAGTGGACACTCATTTGGCGCAAAAGAAGGAAGCATTGGAGCGGTTCGCCACAGCTCATCGTACTTCCTAGACCGTAGCGCGCGGCATGGGCCGCGCTGCGCGAGCTCAGTTTTGACAATCGCTTATACGTTGGCCTTGCATGCGCTGGGTCATCTGCATCTGGCGACCCTGCATGCTACCGGTCATATGCACGGTGGACTGGTAAAGCTCAGGCGAGTCGAAGGTCATGGTGCCATCCATCTGTATTTCGCCCTGTCCTGAGCAGGTCATGGTCCATTTTATGGTGTCGCCGGTGCGATCCATGCTGGTCGTCTTGCAGGTTATGTTGCCGGGTGTCTGGGGCTTCGGAATGCCTTCGTTCTCAGCCAGGTTCACCTGGGTGATACAGCGGCGGATGGTCTGGGCCGGCAGGCTCATCGGCATCCCGTCGATGTGCATATCGACAGTCACCTCCCACAAGCCTGGGCTCATCATGTCGGATAAATCAGGCGCCGCATGGGCGATCAGCGGTGCTGTCATCAGGGCAAACAGCAGCCGTGTTGCACTGAGCTTCATAGGGCATCCATCTCCTGATAGCACGAGCGGTTACTGACAAGATCGGTCAATGGTGCACACCCCACCCATACCCTGAAACCAGAAATCACCTCGCGCGCACCGCCCGCAGACAACCCAAGCGGGTTCGCGGGTTCACATGGCTGCGGGGCAGGCGTTAGGTGCGGGCACGGCGCGAGCATAGCAATGGCGATCGGTCACTACTGCCAAATCGTCCGCACCTTGGCGCCCTGGCGCATCCCGCACCAATCAGGCGGCCTGCGAGCATTTGAACATGCTTTGTACTCTGGCATCATTATCGTGGGGTAACTGCTCCCCCTTCCGCGCAGGATGCCTTTTCCGTACTGTCATTCTGCGCGGAGCCGTAAGGC
>JAKDMK010000290.1 GCA_030452365.1 Nitrococcus sp. | reverse complement strand
TAACCCGCGAGGCCGTCGCCAGGACCGTTGGCTCTTATATCACGGGCGCGGAAATTAGTTGCAGCCGAGCCTTCTTTCGCGGCGAGATCATCGGCGGATTTAATCGCAAGTGGGGCCTGCCGCTGCCGCAGGCGCTCGCCTTGGGGTTGGGTAGCGTATTCAGATTTGAAGCAAAGAATGTTGCGCCGGGTGATCTGCGCGCGAGTCTGGAAAAGCTCGAAGCCCAGGGTCTTGGCGAACGCCGCGGCGAGGGTTTCGGCCGGGTCGCTGTCAATTGGCATTGCGTGGACTCTTGGAGGGTCGAGCAAGCGGTGGCGCCAAGGCCAAAGCCTATGCTTGACCCGCCCGTGCCCTTGCAGGGCGAGGATCAGAAGCTTGCCCGGAATATGCTCCAACGCCTGTTGCGCAAGCGTCTTGACCAACAACTGATCCGACGCGCTGCGCGGCTCAACATCCAAAACGCGCCGAATCGCTCACAACTGACGCGCCTTCGCAACATTATCCGCAGCGAGCTTCTTGGGCAGTCACCGAATCCCAAATGCATTGCAGCGTTTGTTAAAAGCGTCCGGATTCGCCAATCGACGAAGAGTGCATTCAAGAATGCGCGCGTCACCGATACAAACAAACCGGCATTGGACGATTGGCTAGACTCGACCCGCCAAAAAATTGAAGAAGCTGCATGGTGCGGAGCGCTTGGGTTATCTCCCGAAGACATGAACATTGAAATCGGTGATGTATGCGCGAAAAAAGAGATACGGGACAACAAGCCGTTGCGTCAGGAATACATCCTGCGGCTCATCGATGCGGTGCTCGCCCGTGAATTGAAACGCCAGGCGTGCGGCGAGAAACACGAGCAGGTAGCGCCAGGATGACCCAGCGATTTTGGGAAGCCGCCAAGTCACGCAGGATCAGGACGCGCACGATTATCGAGGGCGATCTCAGGCTCGATACGCCGGCGTGCCTGGGCAACGGCGAAACCGACGACATTCTGGACTTGCCGCTGCTCGCCGACCCGCTGAAGAATCTCCCGTTGCTCACCGGCGCGTCGATCGCCGGCGCCTTGCGCGCCTATCTGGTTCAGTGGGAAGGCGGCTACAGCCGCGCGAAGCCTCCTCCGCTCACCGAGGCGCTATTCGGCGGCGAGCGTGGCGGCGACAAGGGCCTGCAAAGCGCGCTGATCGTCGACGATGCACTCGGCAAGACATCGGGTATCGAGCTTCGAAGTGGCAACAAGCTCAACGCCAAGAGCCGTACCGCCGAGGATCAGGGTCTCTATGACATGCAGCTATGGTCGGCGGGCACAACCTTTGGGTTGCGCTTTGAACTGCTCGTTCGAGACAACCCAGACCCAGAACAGGTTCAGATAGATCCGGCGCTTTGCGCGTACAGTGAATCGGAACTCAATCAGGCCCTCGCCACCGCGCTCACAGGCCTGGAGCGCGGCGAAATCACCCTGGGCGCACGCAAGCGCCGCGGCCTTGGCCGCGTGCGGGTTATCAACTGGCGCATGCGCCGTCACGACCTGCGCAACCCGGCCGATCTCCTTCACTGGCTTGAACACGGAAATAAAAAACTAAACGCGCCCGATGACGCAGTGCATGAAAGCACGGAGATCAAACAACTCCTTGGCGTTAGTAGCCTGCTGCGCGCCAAACGCGAATATTTCAAGATGCGAGTCACCTGTTCGCTCGATGGCTCGCTGCTCATCGCCGGCAGCGGCGGCGCCCTCGAAGCCCCGGACAGAACACACTTGCACTCGCGCCGCGCAGGCAGTGCTGACGTGCAGCCGATTCTGCCGGGCACTAGTTTGGGCGGCGCGCTGCGCGGCCGGGCGAAGCGTATCGCCAACACTCTGGCCCGGCACGATGCCTGCGATAGCCGTCACGCAAGAGATTTGGTGGAAGGCTTGTTTGGGAGAGAACATAAGGACTTGGCCCAAACCCCGCTGGCAAGCCGGATTGCGCTGACCGAAGAACCGATCCAGCACACCACCAAACACCTCGTCCAAAAACGCGTGCGCATCGACCGGTTCACCGGCGGCGCCTTTCCAACCGCGCTTTTCAACGAGCAGCCGGTATTCGGTGACAGCGCCAGCGAGGTTGAGTTGAATATCCACCTTCGCGAACCGCAAGACCATGAGATCGGCCTGCTACTACTGCTGCTCAAGGATCTGTGGACCGGCGATCTGCCAGTCGGTGGCGGACAGGGCGTCGGACGCGGGCGGTTGCAGGGCAAGAAAGCCGTCGTGACTTTGCGCCAAGGACAAAAGGCACTCTTGCTGGAACGAACGTGGGTCATCCAAGCAAATGGTCGGATTCTGACCATCACCCAAGACGGTGTCGATACGGCGCCAGATGATGCGCCCCACGACCAGCTCGACCGCTACGTATCCCAGTCCCTGCGGGATTATTTTCGGGGCGAACAGCAGGAGGCGTGTGATGACTCCGGCGAGCAAATATAGGCGCGAGGTGAAAAGCGATGCCCCCGCCGTGGCGGTGCCGGTAGACACGGATGATCTCATCGACGCCAGAGTCTGGCTGAAAGAGCGAGCCGAAGCTTACACATTGATCTGGCTGCTTGCCCATGCCGACGATGGCGTTATCTGGGGCAAATGGTGCAAAGACAGCCAGATCCTGTTGACTTCGGGTGACGCCGCTTCGGGCGATAACGAGGCCCGCGAGGTCTGCCCGCCGCTTCGTCTCGACACCCTTCAACAGGCTCGCCTGTTTGCCCCTCATGCCGAGCTACTGCTGTGGCGGGACGGCGACAACGCATGGCGCGCAAACCTGATTCAGGATGCGACCTCCAGCGTGCCCCAAAAGGCCTACGAATGGACGGAATACTTTGACGAGCCGCAGATGCTTTGGGGCACCCACAGCCGGCATCTGCACGAGCACTTCACAATGCTCTGGGAGGGCGCACATGGTCTGCGCCACGCGGTGCCGTGCAAGTTGCCGTTGGCAAAAGATAACAAGGCCACTCCGCCGCTTCTGATCGTCCGTCATTACCTGCCACCGGACGGGTATGCGCGGGTCGTCGCCAGCCGGCTCTGCGGCCTTGAACCATGCGATTAACACAGGGTGGGTAGTTATATGACCCAGCGACCGTTCATCGAATTGTCGGAGCATAACAACCCCGGCGAGGGCAGAAAGGCGACCGCGCCCTACAACTTTGTCCCGTTGCCTGAAACGGTGGTGCCTGCGGTCGACTCGCCCGACAAACTGCCCGATCATGACAGCTACTACGTTCGCGACAACGACAAAGACGACGACAAATACAAGCACAGCGGCTATTTCGACGTCACTCTCACCACCAAATCACCCCTCTACATCCGCTGCCCACTGACTCTGGAGCAGTTCGCCTCCAATGAAGAAGAAAAAGACCAGAGCGGCCAACCGATTGGACGCAATACACCCTTCACGGACCGAATAAAAAACCCCCCGGAATTTTTCTACACCCGCGCCCCCGAACAGCCGGTGATCCCAGGCAGCAGTCTCCGGGGCATGCTGCGGGCGCTGCTGGAGATCGTCAGCTACGGCAAGACGACAAGCGTGACCGACAAGCGGCTGTTCTATCGCACGGTGGACGGCTCATCAGTGGGCAAGCATTACTCCGAGCACATGATGTGGCCGAAGCGGAGAAAACAACACCCCGACCCTAAGAAGAATGATCAAATAGACGTGTTCGCCGTGCGGGTGCGCGGCGGTTTCTTCCGCGAGCGACCCGACGGCAGCTATGTAATTGAAGAGTGCGACGTGGGGCGGGTGGATCTCGACGATAGCGCGATGCTTAGCCCCTTGGGCGTCAGCAAACAAAGCGACTTGTACGACGGCGCACCGGGTAAGCCGAGCGCAACGCCAAACTGGGCTTATCAGCACCGCGAAGTATGGGCGGCTATCGATCCCGAGGATGACATTTTCTTCCGCGAGCAGTGGGGCACAGGGCCCGGCGACCGGGCCTAAACCGCGTCACCGGGATCAATACCTTCGTTTTCGTAAGGTTACCTCACTGAGCACGACGAAAATGCCGGACACACGACAGGGAACCCTGGTACTGACCGGCCCTATGGAGCACAAGC
>JAKDMK010000289.1 GCA_030452365.1 Nitrococcus sp. | reverse complement strand
GCAGAGCATTGCAAGACTACGTGGTTTGGTTTCAGACGCTAGGTAAAGAGGATATCCCACGGGTTGGTGGCAAAAACGCCTCCCTCGGTGAAATGATTCGCGAGCTCGACAGTGCGGGCGTGCGGGTTCCGGGAGGTTTCGCGACAACGTCCGCCGCTTATTGGGACTTCCTGGACGCAGCGGGCTTGCGTGAGCGGATCAATACCGAACTCGCCGCGCTCGATGTCGATGACGTAGCGGCGCTCAGGCGCAGCGGTGCGAAGATTCGCCAGCTGATCGTCGAAGCGCCCTTCCCACAGGCGCTTTCCGAGGCATTCGCAAGCGCCTACCACGAGCTCGAGCGACAGGCCGGTCCAGAGCCTTCTTTCGCGGTGCGCTCGTCGGCTACAGCCGAGGATCTGCCCAATGCCTCCTTCGCGGGGCAGCAGGAGACCTTCCTCAATATTCGTGGCTTGGATAACGTGCTGCGATCCATCAAGGACGTTTTCGCCTCACTCTATAACGACCGGGCAATTGCCTATCGCGTGCATCAAGGCTTCGAGCACGCTCAGGTGGCCTTGTCCGCTGGTGTTCAGCAGATGGTACGCAGCGACCGCGGCGCCGCGGGCGTGATGTTCACGATGGATACGGAGTCCGGCTTTCGTGACGTCGTATTCATCACATCCGCTTATGGCCTCGGTGAAACCGTGGTCCAGGGCGCCGTCAACCCGGACGAGTTTTATGTACACAAACCGACTTTGGAAGCCGGGAGGCCCGCCATTTTGCGGCGCAGCCTGGGCGAGAAAGCGATCAAGCTCGTTTATGCCCCCGCCGGTGAAAGCGAAAGAACAGTGAAAACAGTCGAGGTGGCGGAAACCGAGCGGTTGAAGTTCTCGCTTACCGACGCGCAGGTCGAGCAGTTGGCGCGGCAGGCGCTCATCATCGAGCAGCATTATGGCCAGCCCATGGACATCGAGTGGGGCAAGGATGGCGAATCGGAGGAGCTCTACATCCTCCAAGCCCGCCCCGAGACCGTGAAGAGCCGAGATAACGCACAGGTACTGGAGCGCTATCACCTCAAGCAACGCGGTCGAATACTGAGCTCGGGGCGAGCCATCGGTCAGCGTATCGGTGCGGGCCGATCTCGTATTATCCGCGATATCAAAAACATGCATCGAGTTCAGGCGGGCGAGGTGCTCATAACCGATATGACAGACCCCGACTGGGAGCCAGTCATGAAGCGGGCCGCGGCCATTGTCACCAACCGCGGCGGGCGCACCTGCCACGCGGCGATCATCGCCCGCGAGCTCGGTATTCCGGCGGTCGTTGGTACCGGCGATGCGACCGAGGCTATCCGTGATGGCCTCGATGTCACGGTCTCTTGCGCCGAGGGCGATATCGGACACATCTATGAGGGCAGACAGGACTTCGAGGTGCGTGAGATCAGCCTCGAGCGAATGCCTGAGTTGCCCTTCAAGATTATGCTAAACGTGGGCAATCCGGAGCGGGCATTCGACTTCGCGCAGTTGCCGAACGCCGGCATCGGCCTTGCTCGGCTGGAGTTCATCATCAACCGGATGATCGGCATCCACCCGCGGGCGTTGCTCGACTTCGACCGTCAGTCCGATGACTTAAAGGCTACCATCCGCAACCAGATCGCCGGTTACGCCGACCCAGTCACCTTCTATGTGGACAAGCTCGCCGAGGGGATTTCGACGTTGGCGGCCGCCTTCTCACCCAAACCAGTGATCGTTCGAACCTCGGACTTCAAGAGCAATGAGTATGCGAACCTGATCGGCGGCACTCAGTACGAGCCCGACGAGGAAAATCCCATGCTCGGGCTGCGCGGGGCGGCGCGCTACGTCTCAGCCGAGTTCGCCGAATGCTTCAAGCTCGAATGCCGCGCACTCAGTAAGGTGCGCGACGAAATGGGTCTGACCAATGTCTGGATCATGATCCCCTTCGTGCGCACATTGGATGAGGCACGCACGGTCGTCGAGCTGCTCGCCGCCAATGGGCTCAAGCAAGGCGAGCGGGGACTCAAACTCATCATGATGTGCGAGCTGCCCTCCAACGCCGTGTTGGCCGAGGACTTCTTGCAGATTTTCGATGGCTTTTCCATCGGCTCCAACGATCTCACCCAGCTCACCTTGGGGCTCGATCGGGACTCCGGGCTGGTGGCGCACCTCTTCGATGAACGTGACCCCGCGGTTAAGGCCATGCTGCACCTAGCCATTCAGGCCGCGCGCCGCGCCGGCAAGTACATCGGCATCTGCGGTCAAGGGCCATCGGACCACCCGGATTTGGCCCGCTGGCTCATGGAGGAAGGCATCGACAGCGTCTCGCTCAACCCCGACTCCGTGGTGGAAACCTGGCTGTATCTGGCGGGCATGGAGACACCCGGTTGACTTAGCCGCGGCTAACGCAAGCCCAGCGCGTTGCACGTGTGGTAGGCGCGCCGCGCTAGCAGCGGGCACGGCTTGACGCTGCCGCAACCAAACAAGTACCCATCGAGAAGCTGGTTATAGGAACCGCCCGAGCTTAGGGTGATTCCGGCAGGGCAGCGCACGAACCGCTTTCGGCCAAAAGCCGCCAGTCTGAAGCGCCAGTGCCCCTAATCGAAGCTCCACTGCGGGACTGTGTAAAACTATCTTGCTCCTGCTGTCTTGCTTCTGCCCCGCACTATTTCGAATTGCCGAACGTCCTCTCTGGGTCCAAACCAGATTCGCCACTCTACATCCCAGCCTAAGGGCTTGTATTGACGGTAGCTGCGCCTTGTCTCTTTGCGGGGTCGATATCACGAAATGCGGGCATCAAAGACGAACACCCCGAGGTCTTCCGCGCTGACCTCTCCCATATCCGGATGTAGTGGATTGATGATGAGATTGCGTGCCTCGGGGATGACCACGGATGGGACTGAGAGTGTCAGGCTATCCCCGGATCGCAGCCAGTCCCTGCCAGTCGCGATCGGCTCGTGCGGAACATGGGGAATTCGGGTGGTGAGCGCGTCGTCCGGCACCTCGACGGCGACCAAGTGGTGTTCCAAGGGCGCGGTATCGAGCGTGCCATTACCCAGGTGCACCAATACTTCCCAAGCCGCTAACGCCGGATGCTCCGAGGTGTAGATCGCGGGGAACCCGACCGGCGTCCACCGCCCACCGTGGCATTTTGCCCCCTCGCCAGTAAGGTCGCTTGCGTACGGCGGGCGGACGATCCGGTAGCAACGCATTTAGGCCACTATGCCATGCTCAATGCGTCCCAGAATCTGTTCGATGCGGCGTGCACCGAACTCGGTGTCGAGTAGCTCGGAAGGTGTCTGGCCATCGAGTTCCGGGTGCTCGCGATCCATCCATGCCTCACCGCGGCCCTGGTCACCAAAAACCTCCGCCGCGCGCGCGTACGCGTGTGCGATGCGCAGCACTTTCTCCGATTGCTCGGGGTTCAGACGAGCACCGGCTTGCCGGCGCGACTGTAGCGTCGTGCGCGGAAGGACCCGATTGAACACCTTGGCTCTAATATGCGTGCGCTGCCGCACGGTGAACGCGCTTTGGACGTTAAATCCGATCCGAACCGCCCGATAGAAATGGCTCACGTCAGTTCCTTTAGGCCACTCGACACCGAGGCTTTCTGCATTGCCGAGGTAATAGCTGAGGCTGTCCTCGTACCGACTACCATGCGCTGGTTCAGCCATCATTTCTCCCGCACGTCTAATT
The DNA here is from genome assembly GCA_030452365.1 of Nitrococcus sp. Classification (GTDB taxonomy): domain Bacteria; phylum Pseudomonadota; class Gammaproteobacteria; order Nitrococcales; family Nitrococcaceae; genus Nitrococcus. The sequence goes on along the minus strand of JAKDMK010000289.1, from coordinate 401 downwards.
CGGCACCATGCTACGCCTATTTCGTCAGTTTCGCATCCGCCGGCTTCGCGCGTCGGGTTGTGACAAAGGGCCTCTCGATAGGGGCCATTACCCGGCGCTGCCACCCAAGACAGCGCGCAAGTACCTGCGCCGAGGCTTGGAGCCGCAAAGCTACGGTCCGCGGCAGACCGGCGTAGCGACCTCCACCGGCGCCGGACATCTTCCAAAACTGCGGACCAATACCTAGCGCACTGCGGACCATTACCTAGAGCGTATCCATGCCGACGGGCAATACTCGTTGCCAGCAAAGTCAACTGCTGAAACGCCAACCCACGCCGATCTATCGCGCTACTGCTTGGAGAAAGGATGGGTGTCCGAAGCTAGTCCGACCTTGCGGCGCTTCGAACGGATGGGGTAATGGG
>JAKDMK010000288.1 GCA_030452365.1 Nitrococcus sp. | reverse complement strand
CCTCTCGCCCGCGCAAGCGGTCAAACGCATCCAGGGACTCGAGCAGCGTATGCACCGACATGCCCGCGATTTAGAATTCGAGGAGGCCGCGCAGCTGCGCGATGAGATTAAACGCATTCAGCACTACGCGTTGGGCGAGCCGGACAAAGTGGGGTAGTAAGACGCAATTCCGGCGCGCACTATCCACGCGCAAGCCCTGGGGTCAGCAATCCCGTGCTCCCAGCAAATAACCGCGACGCCTAATGCGCAAATACCGCTTCGCGCTCAAGGCCTTGATCGAGCGCGAGACCGCGCGCCGTCTGATCCGGCTTGGTGGTACTGCCCAGGGGATTTCTCGACCGCCGCGCCGACGTTCCGCTCCCGCCAACACCCACCTTGTCACTCCTGCATGCCTTCGGTATATTGAGCCGCTAATTAGAGGCGCGTAGCTCAGCTGGTTAGAGCACCACCTTGACATGGTGGGGGTCGGTGGTTCGAGTCCACTCGCGCCTACCAGCCGTTCTTAAGAAACCGTCACCCCAAGTAGTAATTTATCTCCGGACTGCAATGACGAAAAGATGCAAGTGGCCCCTCGTATAGGCCACCACTGTGGAGTATCAATGCCCACCGTAACGCTTCCCGATGGCAGTCAGCGACATTACGATCGCCCGCTCACCATAGGCCAGGTGGCAGAGGACATTGGACTAGGATTGGCGAAGGCTGCCCTGGCGGGGCACATCGACGGCCGAGTGCTGGACATCGACCACGTCGTTGACGAGGACTGCGTGCTGTCTATCGTCACCAGCAAGGACAAGGAAGGCCTGGATATTCTGCGCCATTCCACCGCCCATTTGCTCGCGCAGGCGGTCAAGCAATTACACCCGGGTGCCCAGGTTACGATTGGCCCGGTGATCGAGGACGGCTTTTACTACGATTTTGCCTACGAGCGGGCGTTTACCGACGAGGATCTGCGCGCGATCGAGGCAAAAATGGAGGAGCTCGCGCGCGCCGATCTCAAGGTGCAGCGGGAGGTCTGGGACCGCTCGGAGGCGATGGAGTTCTTCCGCGGTATCGGCGAAGTGTACAAGGCCCGCATCATCGAGGAAATTCCGCCGGCCGAGACGATCTCCCTCTATCGCCAAGGTGATTTCATCGATTTGTGCCGCGGACCGCACGTGCCGCGCACCGGTAAGATAAAGGCATTTAAGCTCACCAAGGTCGCCGGAGCTTACTGGCGCGGGGACGCCCGCAACGAGATGCTGCAACGCATCTATGGCACCGCATGGCCGGATCGCAAAGCGCTGCAGCAGTACCTGAACCGCCTCGAGGAGGCGCAGCGGCGCGACCACCGCCGGCTCGCCAAGGTCCAGGATCTCTTCCACCTGCAGGAGGAGGCCCCGGGCATGGTGTTCTGGCACCCGAACGGCTGGAAGGTCTATCGGCTGCTGCAGGAGTATCTACGCGCCAAGCTCGACGCCCATGGCTATCGGGAAATCCGCACCCCGGAGCTGGTTGATCGCAGCCTGTGGGAACGCTCTGGGCACTGGGAGAAATTCCGTGCCGATATGTTCACCACGGAGTCCGAGAAGCGCGATTATGCGGTCAAGCCCATGAGCTGCCCCGGCCATGTTCAGATCTTCAATCAGGGGCTTAAGAGCTACCGTGATTTGCCGCTGCGTCTCGCCGAGTTCGGCAACTGCCATCGCAATGAGCCATCGGGGACGCTGCATGGACTGATGCGCGTGCGTAACTTCGTCCAGGACGACGCGCACATCTTTTGCACCGAGGAGCAGATCCAGAGCGAGGTGGCGAAGTTCCTGGATCTGGCCGATGCGGTCTATCGCGACTGCGGCTTCGATGAAGTCATCGTGGCCTTGGCTACCCGCCCGGAGCAGCGCGTCGGCGCCGATGAGCTTTGGGACAAGGCCGAACGGGCCCTCGATCAGGCGCTGCAGGCGAGGTATCCGGATTGGGAGATCAAGCCAGGCGAGGGGGCTTTCTACGGACCCAAGATCGAGCTGTCGATGAAGGATTGTCTGGGCCGGGTCTGGCAGTGCGGTACCATACAGGTGGACTTCTCCATGCCGCAGCGGCTGGGAGCGCAATACGTCGCCGAGGACGGCGCGCGCGTGGTTCCGGTCATGCTGCATCGCGCAATACTCGGCTCCTTCGAGCGTTTTATTGGTGTGCTGATCGAGCACTATGGAGGCGCCTGGCCGGCGTGGCTCGCCCCGACTCAGGCCGTAGTGCTCAACATCACGGAGCCCCAGGCCGCGTACGCCAGGGCCGTTGAGAAAGACCTTGTAGAACGCGGTTTTCGCGCCTTCGCGGACTTGAGAAACGAGAAGATCGGCTTTAAGATTCGCGAGCATACGCTGCAAAAAATCCCCTACCTGTTGATTGTGGGGGAAAGGGAACGTGAATCCAGGACCGTGGCTGTACGGACTCGCGAGGGCGAAGACCTCGGGTCCATGCCGCAGGAAGCTTTTGTCGAACGGCTGCACGGCGAAGTGATACAACTCAGCCGCGCGGTTGCGGAGGATTAAAGAATCGCTGCGAGAAGAAAACCGGCCGTGCGCCGCGGAGGCGCCACAGACAACAGGCGGGTAAACCGCGAAATCCGGGTTCCGAATGTTCGCCTGATCAATGAGGAGGGCGAACAAGTTGGGATCGTTGACACAGAGGGTGCGCTCAGCTCCGCCGAGGAAGTCGGTTTGGACTTGGTAGAGCTCGACACTAATGCCGATCCGCCAGTGTGCCGGATCATGGATTATGGCAAGTGGAAGTTCGAGCTATCCAAAAAACAGCAGGCGGCCCGCAAGAAGCAGAAGCAAATCCAGCTCAAGGAAGTGAAGTTTCGTCCTGGAACGGACGAAGGTGATTATCAGGTCAAGCTGCGCAATCTCAAGCGGTTCCTGGAAGACGGAGATAAGGTCAAAGTCACGCTTCGCTTTCGCGGGCGGGAGATGGCGCATCAGGAGCTTGGCTTGGAGTTGCTCGAGCGAGTGGAGAGTGACCTCATGGAGTTTGGCGCGATCGAGCAGCGCCCGAGATTGGAGGGCCGCTTGATGGTCATGCTGCTGGGCCCAAAGCGGAGCTCACGGTAGCCTAGCGCCGGCTAGAGGAAACCAGACCACGCCCTTTAATTGGGTTCTTGTCATTCCGGCGCCGGACGTAATCCAGAAAGACGATTATGGGCCCCGGCCTGCGCCGGGGTGACGAAGCACTAGCGTGGCAGTGGAATTCTGTTATCGCGCAGGCGGAGATTGGAATGCCGAAGATCAAGAGCAATCGTGGGGCAGCCAAGCGATTCCGCAAGACAGCGAGCGGACGCTATAAACGGGCGCATGCCTATCACAATCACATCTTGACCAAGAAAGACCCCAAGCGTAAGCGCGGTCTGCGTGCCAAGGCACTGGTCGCACCAGAAGATAGCGCCATGGTACGGCGCTTGCTGCCGTATCTGTAACCGAGTTCCGGGAGAACAACATGGCGAGAGTGAAACGCGGGGTCATTGCCCACGCTCGACACAAAAAGGTCTTGAGCAAGGCTAAAGGTTACTACGGCGCTCGCCGCAAAACCTTCCGGGCGGCGAACCAAGCGGTCATCCGCGCCGGTCAGTATGCCTACCGCGACCGCCGGCAGCGCAAACGCGAGTTTCGCTCGCTATGGATCCAGCGCATTAACGCCGCCGCCCGCCTCCACGGCCTTTCTTATAGCCGACTGATTGACGGGCTACACAAAGCCAGCATTGAGATCGATCGCAAGCTACTCGCCGATCTCGCTGTGTACAACAAAGCGGGGTTCGCCGCGCTGGCCGATCGAGCCAAGGCCGGCCTCGGCTGATGCAGGCACTGGCGCGGAAATTGCGGCGGCGCCACGCAAGCGTTGAAAAGGGAATGGGGTCGGGGTCGGCGCCGGCGCCCTTCCCTTTTTAGTCAGCACGCCAGTTATTATGACCACCCAAGCTGAGGATCTCGATATCCTGCTTCAGGACGCCACCAAAGCCGTGGCGGCCGCGCAGTCGTTGCCGGAGCTCGACCGTGCGCGGGTGGCCTATCTGGGTAAGAAAGCCCCGCTTACCGCTCGCCTCAAGGCTTTGGGTGAGCTACCACCACAGGAGCGCCGGCCGGCGG
>JAKDMK010000287.1 GCA_030452365.1 Nitrococcus sp. | reverse complement strand
CGCACTTGGTGATCCCTGGGATCACTTATTCACGCCAGGTCGCTGACGATCCGTTATTCACCCGCAAGGGGTATAGCTGGTCATTGGATGTGCGCGGCGCCTCGCAGCCGGTCCTTTCGAGCACGAACTTCCTGCAGGCTCGCTTGAACGGGCGCGCCGTGCTGCCGTGGGCGGCGCGCGGCCGATTATTGCTGAGCGCGGATTACGGTGCCACGGCCACTACCGACTTCAGCAAGTTGCCGCCTTCGCAACGGTTCTATGCCGGCGGCGCGCGCAGCGTGCGCGGTTATGCATTTCGAAGTTTGAGCCCGACCAACGCCGATGGTAATGACATCGGAGGGCGCTTTCTGCTGGTGGGCAGTATCGAGGCGGATTATCTCTTCGTTGGTAATTTCGGGGCCGCGGTATTCTTCGATGCCGGTGACGCGACCCTCGACCCGAGCCTTAGCTTGAAAAAAGATGTCGGTATCGGTCTGCGCTACCGCTCGCCGGTTGGCATGGTGCGACTCGATTTTGCCCGTCCGCTCGATGGTGGAAAACCGTTTCGAATCCAATTCAGTATCGGTCCGGATATTTGATCATGCGCTCTATTGCTGCGACCGTACTCAGCCTGATCGCCACCGTGCTCGGAATGCTGGTGTTGGTACTGGCGTGGGTGCTGACAACCGAAACCGGCCTTAAATTTACGCTACAGCAGATACATGGGTTGATGCCAGAGCGCTTTGCCGTGGGTGCGATCGAGGGGCGGCTGACCGGTCCGTTGACCATCCGCGACCTGCGCCTTGAAACCGAGACCTCCCTCCTAACCGCAGAGTATGTGAATTTCGACTGGTCGCCGTCGCGGTTGTTCGTCGGCGACGTGGTGATCGATCGGCTGCATGTGCGCAATGCCATCCTTACTAGCTACGGAACCGCGCCTGCGCAGCCGGAAGAACCGGGAAGCACGCCGGCCGAGCTGCTGGCGCAGGTGCAGTCACTTCCCGCCATCGAGTTGCATGACATTGCGTTGCAGCACTTCGAATACCGTGCGCCTGGGAGCAAGCCATTCGTTATTCAGCACGCCGAGCTGGCAGCCGGTATTGACGCTCGCGGCGTGCATATCGACAAGCTTAGGGCGCATGGACCGCTGTTCGCTATTAGGGGCCGCGCGATCATCGAGCCGCAAGGCGGTCATCCCACCCGGGGTGAGCTGCACTGGCAAATGCGGTTGCCGGACTACCCAACGGCCGTGGGTCACATTACGCTCAGCGGCAGCCTGCAGGAACTGCACGTCGAGCAGCGTATCGAGGCGCCCTATAGCACACGCGCCAGCGTGGTGCTGAACGAGCTCCTGACGGAGCCGCATTTCCAAGCCGAGGTGCAGGTCAATACCATCGAGCTGCAGGCGATCGGCGCCGAGCTGCCGAGCTTGACTCTAAGTGCCACGGCGCACGCCAAGGGGCGGGCCTCGGACATCGAGTACACCGCCCGGGCAACGGTCATCGACCCCGCGCAGGGGACTTTCAAGCTCATGCTCGACGGCGGTCTGCAACGGCAGATCATCGCTATCCGCCGCCTGGCGCTCAAAGTGGTAGGTACACCAGCCCGCTTGCAGGCCAATGGCCAAGTTGACCTCAGTGCCAAGCAGCCCGAGCTGGATCTGCAGGGCGACTGGCAGGCGCTGCGCTGGCCGTTGCAAGGGGAGCCTAGATTCACCAGTCCCCGCGGTACGGTCAAACTCACCGGCACGCCCCAAGATCTGACCGCCCGGCTCGATGCCGCGGTGGGTGATGATGGCGGGATAAGCGCTCGCGTGCGCCGTGAGCAGGACAAAATTGATCTTGCGCTCGACTGGCATGACCTGAACTGGCCCCTGCAGCACCCACGGGTGTCGAGCCCCGAGGGCACGGCCCGAGTGGCTGGCACTCTGAAGCGCTACACTGTGGCCGTCACCGCCCGAGTCGACACGCCGAAGCAAGTCGGCGGCCATATCATCCTGGGGGGAACCGGTAGCAACAAATCGCTCGATCTCTCGCGCATCGATTTGAAGGTGCTGGAGGGCGAGATCAACGGCCGCGCCAGTGTGACTTGGCAGCCGCAGCTCGAAGGCCAGATAAACCTCAGCGGCCGCGGGATCAACCCGGGCGTGCTGCTACCCGAATGGCCTGGAAGGCTGTCCCTGAGACTACAGGCGAGCGCTGCCAGTCGGGCGAACACGCTTGTCGCGCAGCTCAGCACGCTATCTATTAGCGGGCGTCTACGGGATCAGGATTTTGCCTTGAATGCCCGCGCGGAGTACCGCGGGGATCAATTGCAGCTCGAGCGCTTGTCGCTGACCTCGGGCTCCAGCACCGTGCGGGCCTCCGGCAAGATCGGCCCCGAGCTTGGTTTCAATTGGCGCATCGACAGCGACAATCTCGCCACATTATGGCCCGGGGCCACCGGCTCACTTCATGGCGAGGGATTGCTCTCGGGTACGCTGCGCCAGCCACGGATCAAGGCCACCCTGACCGGCGATGAGGTGCGCTACGCCCTATACGAAGTGGCGCAGCTCGCTCTGCAGGCCGATATCGATATGCAAGGCAAGGTCCAGTCGTCCGTCGAGCTTCGCTTGCAGGATGCTCAGGCCGCCGACCTCGAGCTGAGCAAGATCCACTTTGCGGGCCACGGAACGCCGCGGGCGCACCAGTTCGATCTGACCACGAATACCAGCACCGGGGCCGCCGAGCTGCACCTCAACGGCGGACTGCAGGAATCCATCTGGTCTTTTGAGCTTACCGAGGCGCGGCTTAAGTATCCGACCTTGCCCGCGTGGACCTTGGCGGAGCCGGCACAAGGCCATGTGAGTGCTGATACTCAGCAGTTGGAACGCACGTGTTGGGCCAGTGGGCCGGCGAGGCTATGCCTGCGCGGTCAAAAATCAGCCGAGGGCCTGCAGGGTGCCTTCCAGCTCGACGGCTTGCCATTTGACTACTTTGCCGCGCTCATGCCCCCAAGTATGCAGCTCAGGGGTAAGCTCAGTGGTCATGGCACGGTCAGGCAGCCAAGTGGCGGAGTGTTGATCGCCGATGTGCAGCTCAATACCACCGCCGGTGGGATTTTCACGACCACCGCCGGCGATGAAACGCCGGCCCCGATCCTGCGATTCAAGCCCGCCGAGCTGCAGGCCGATTTGGGTACCCGGGGTCTCGATCTCAGCTTGAGCCTACCCCTCGTCGATCAAGGCGGGCTGCACATGAACGCCGAGATCCCGGCCGGTGCTGCGCCTCTAACGGCTCGGCCTCTGAGCGCGCAAGTGCGTGTGGAGATACGCGATATCGGCTTTCTCGCCAAGCTGATGCCGGATATCAAGGAGATGGGTGGCCGGCTTCAGGGCCTGATGCAGATCTCCGGAACCTTGGCGCGGCCGGCATTACTCGGTCGTCTCGCGTTGCTGAATGGCTCCGCCCGACTCCCCGGCCCTAATCTGCATCTCACGGATCTCAGCGTGGAGATCGTTGGCCAGCGCACTGGTGGGCTCCGCTACAGCGTCCATGCCAAATCCGGCGGAGGTACGCTGCGCATCGCGGGCACGGCGGATTGGACGGGTGAGGCGCCCAGCACCGCGCTGCGAATCACCGGCCATGAATTTCAGGCCTTCAACACGGCTGAGGCCGAGGTATTCATCTCGCCGGACCTGCACGTAGCGCTCGATGCGACGGATATTACGGTAACCGGTGAAGTACGAATTCCGCGCGCCCGCATCACGCCCGAGAAAATACCCGCATCCGCGGTCACGGTGTCCGAAGATCAGATTATTATCAGACCGCATGAGAACGAGGCAGGGGCTGTCGAAGGGCGCAAGCTCCATGTCAAGGTCTTGCTTATTCTGGGTGAGCACGTCCGCTTTGAAGGCTTTGGACTCAAGGGACGTATTGATGGGCGTTTGCTCATTGTCCAGCAACCGGGTGGACCAACCACGGGCAGCGGCGAGCTTAGAATCGTGAACGGTGAATATCGTGCTTACGGTCAAGGGCTCGTCATTGAAACCGGCCGCATCCTATTCGCGGGCGGACCTATCGATCAGCCCGGGGTGAACATTCGCGCGGTGCGCCATCCCGCGGAGGATATCACCGTCGGCGTGCAAGTACGCGGTAGTCTCAAAAAGCCTGAATTCACG
>JAKDMK010000050.1 GCA_030452365.1 Nitrococcus sp. | reverse complement strand
TCCCGCAGGCTGGCTTCCTTGTGCGCGATGACCACAATGGTCTTGCTGCTGGACAGGTCGCGGACGGCATCGTTCAGGGCGGCTTCAGTTTGAGTATCCAGCGCGCTGGTTGCTTCGTCAAAGAACAATACCGCAGCGTTGCGATACAAGGCACGCGCAACGCCAACACGCTGGCGCTGCCCGCCGGACAGGCGGATGCCGCGATCGCCGACCTCGGTCGCATAGCCTTGGGGCAATTCACTGACTACGAAGTCGTGGATTTGCGCCGCACGGGCTGCACGTTCCACGGCCTGCATGTCGATGGCCTCGGGTTTCACGCCAAAGGCGATATTTTGCGCCACGCTGGCATCAGCAAGATAGATGTGTTGCGGCACGTAGCCGATGGCACGTTGCCAGTTAGCGATGTTGTTGGCGTCTATAGGTGTACCATCCACGCTTAGGGTGCCTTTTTGTGGCTGCAGCAGGCCGAGCAACAGATCCATCAGGGTGCTTTTTCCGACGCCACTTCTCCCCGCAATGCCGGCGCTGGTGTTGGCAGGTATAACCAAGTTGAAGTTATCGAATACGGGTTTATCCGGTGCCGTGGGATAGGCATAGCGGATCCCTTCAAGGCGAATTTCCTTTTTTGGGGTCAGGAGCGCTGCGCCCGGCGGCGAGGTGTCCTCGGGCAGTGTGAGGTCGTGGTGGACGGTTTCCAGTGAGGCTGAGGCAAATTTCAGTCTGGCAAAACCTCGGTACATGACTTGGGCAGCGGGCAGCATGCGGTAGGCGGCAAAACCGTACAAGCCGAGCGCAGGCAGGACGTGCGCGATGTCATGTGAGCGGGACAACAGCACCAGCGCAAGAACGATCAACATGCTGAAACCGGTGGCTTCCACCAGATAGAGTGGCGACTGCGCCAACGTCTCGTTGGTAGCCTGGTGGCGCGAGAATTGCCTGGAAGCGTGGTTGAACTTCTCTTGATAGGCCGACGCGGAGTGCGTGACTTTGAGGTCCTTGATGCCACCTATGGCTTCGTTGCAAGCCTGATAACGTGCCCCGTTGGCCGCGTGTTGCTCACGGCCGATATGCTTTAGGCGCTTGCGCACCAATCCGAAGATGCCCCCGTACAGCAGGCCCAGCACCGCGACAATGCCAAGCGCGGTCAGCGGGTCGTACCAGAGGATCAGCAGCGCCATTGCCAAAACCACGGTGCCTTGCGCCAGCAGTTGCGAGAGTGGCTGGATCAGTTGCAAGGACAACAGGTCGACTTCGGCAAGTACATTGCGGGCGAGGATCGACGGGTTGCGGCCCAGAAAAAACTCGTAGGGCTGGTGCAGATAGCGCGACAACAGGCGTGCACCGATGGAATGGCGCAGGAAGTGCCCGAAGCGGTTCAGCACGTGCAACGTGACGGTCTTGATGGACGAGGAGCAGACGACCAAGATGATTGAGCCAATGCCGAGGGCAAAGATAAAGCTGCGTTCGTCATTGAAACCCAGGTGGTCGTAAACGGTTTTCAGAAAGGCGGTTTCTTGGATGACCTCGGGGCGGCTCAGAACCGACAAAAAGGGCATGATGGAGAGCACGCCAAGCGTTTCCGCCATAGCCATGAGGATGACCAGCACCAGCATTCCGATCGACTTGCGCCGCTCGGCCGGGGTGCAGATGGCCCAGATTTTCTTCAGCTCGGCGATCATGTGATGGCGCCATCGCTACCCGCGTAGGGCGGCATTAGGCCGAAGGCCGTAATGCGCCGCATGTTCTCAAAGCCCACGTCATCAATCACCCCGCCGTCTCTCCAATCTGCCAAAAGGGAGTCAAGAAAGCCGAGCGAACTTGGGGAGCACCGCGGAGGATGTGTAACGAGGCGGCGGCGGTGCAAGAACATGCGGCGCAATACGCTTTGCTATTGCGCCCTACGCGTCGCCGCGTGCTGGGTACGGTCACATCCGCCAAGCCATTGTCGATCAGCGGAATCTCGGCATGCGGGTAAACCGACCGTGGCCGGCCAAGCAGCTCGGGTAGCGCGGCCGCTTCGTTCTTCGCCGGAAGAACGATACCCAATGTTGCGGCGCTCCGAACCGGCGCCGGTTTTCTGTGTACCGCCATGCCCATGGCGTCTATCAAACCCCTTTCGAAATTCTTGTTCCGCCAAGGAGCGCACAGAATCACTCGCTCGCCATCTCTGCCGTGGGTTAGGACTTGCGGCGCTACGCGCCAACCTTATTCGGTAGGTCTTTTCCTTACTTTCGGCGAAGGCCAAAACCAGAATGGCGTTTGTGGTGTCTAAAAGTCAGGATCCGTAACCGCTCTCCGTCAACCTGACGGAAGAGTATGGAATAAGGAAACCGGTTGACCAGACACCGCCTGATGGTTCCATGAACGACGGGGGATTGCTGAGGATTCCCAATAAGTCCCGCGAGCGCCGCGTCGATCGCAGCTTCAAACTTCAGGTCTAAACCGGGGCGCTGGCTTCGATAGTAGCCTATTGCCCGGTTGAAATCGCCGACGCTCGACGGATGGTACTCAAGCCTCATTCATTCGAGCGGTTCGTGCGGCGGAGAAACTCTTCGTGGTCAATCGCCGCGCTCTCGCCCGAGTCGATCTCGTAGTCGCGCTCGATTGCCACGGCGATTCCTTCGGGATCGACGTTAGGATCGCCCAGCCATGACGGTTCCCGTCCAAGGCTCTCCCATGCCGCAAACGCCAAATTCTCTCGCTGCTTAGGGGGCAGGCCCAGCACTTCCGCTTTTAGTCGTTCTAGGTTGCTCATAAAGATAGTTTAGCTCCATTTTGAACCTAAGGCCTCTTGCGGTAGGAACGCCCCTTACCAGGCGCCCCTGCACAGTCTCCGGCGTGCTGTTTCCCGGCCGCTTGGCGCGCTGCAACGTCCTGTGCGCCGTACCCTTCATCACCCGAAGCTCGCCCCGGTCGTTCCACCGAGTACGGCGACAATGCCGACAGCGGTCAGTGGATCGTACCAGAGGTACCAACAACGCCATTGCCAAAACTACTGTGCCCTGCGCCAGCAGTTGGGAAAGCGGTTGGATCAGGCCGGCCAATAACTGGTCGATCTCGGACAACACATTGCGGGCAAGGATCGACGGGTTGCGGCTCAGGAAGAATTCGTACGGCTGGTGCAGGTAGCGCGACAGCACGCGCGCGCTGATGCAATGGCGCAGGAAGTGCACGAAGCGGTTCAGCACGTGCAACGTGACGGTCTTGAAGGACGAGGAGCAGACGACCAGAATTATTGAGCCGATGCCGAGCGCGAAGATAAAGCTGCGTGCGTCATTGAAACCCAGGTGGTCGTAAACGGTTTTCAGAAAGGCGGTTTCTTGGATGACCTCGGGGCGGCTCAGAACCGACAAAAAGGGCATGATGGAGAGCACGCCAAGCGTTTCCGCCATAGCCATGAGGATGACCAGCACCAGCATTCCGATCGACTTGCGCCGCTCGGCCGGGGTGCAGATGGCCCAGATTTTCTTCAGCTCGGCGATCATGTGATGGCGCCATCGCTACCCGCGTAGGGCGGCATTAGGCCGAAGGCCGTAATGCGCCGCATGTTCTCAAAGCCCACGTCATCAATCACCCCGCCGTCTCTCCAATCTGCCAAAAGGGAGTCAAGAAAGCCGAGCGAACTTGGGGAGCACCGCGGAGGATGTGTAACGAGGCGGCGGCGGTGCAAGAACATGCGGCGCAATACGCTTTGCTATTGCGCCCTACGCGTCGCCGCGTGCTGGGTACGGTCACATCCGCCAAGCCATTGTCGATCAGCGGAATCTCGGCATGCGGGTAAACCGACCGTGGCCGGCCAAGCAGCTCGGGTAGCGCGGCCGCTTCGTTCTTCGCCGGAAGAACGATACCCAATGTTGCGGCGCTCCGAACCGGCGCCGGTTTTCTGTGTACCGCCATGCCCATGGCGTCTATCAAACCCCTTTCGAAATTCTTGTTCCGCCAAGGAGCGCACAGAATCACTCGCTCGCCTTCTCTGCCGTGGGTTAGATGCGGTGGGTGTGGCGTCTTGCGAGTTACGGGTTACGCGTTACGCGTTACGCGTCACGCACCTAACCCCGCCCCCCGCACTGACCAGAGTCGTCAGCGCGGGCCGCATCCACGGCGTGTGTAATCAGACTCTCCAGCTTCCCATGGTTGCTACCGCAGCTCCACCACTAGCCGCTTGCCCATCGCAGCTGCGGCCCGTTCCAACTGGCGCAGTGTGGGATTGCTCCCGGGGCGTTCCAGCCGCTGTACTGCCGGCCACGACGTGCGCATGGCACGCGCCACGTCGGCCAAAGTCTTCCCTTCCGCCTCACGGGCCTGCCGCACCAGTACGGCCGCTTGCACCGACGCGGAGGGTTCCACCCAAACTCCGCCCCTTACTTTGCGCCCTGCCGGCAACGGGTCTTTGTCTTCGATGCGCTGAGCAAGGGCCAGCGTCAGCACCTCTGAGGCATTGAACAGGGCTTCTTCGCGATCATCGCCTTCTGTGATGGCTTCGGGGATATCGGGGAAGTGCACGGTGTAACCACCGTCGGGCTGTTTTGCCAGTGTGGCCGCGTAACGGACAATACTCATGTGAGTTTTACTCCCGATTGCTTCTCGATGCTCTTGAGCGTCCCCGGCTTCAAGTGGGTTGCGCCATGCACAGGCACGGTTACCTTGCGCTTGCCGTCACCGAGGATGTAGTGACTGCCACGGATACGCAGCAAGCTGAATCCGTGGTTAGCCAGCGACCTTATGACTTGTTTCCCGTTCACGTCTTATACGATATATCATACATGATATATCCCCGGTATCAAGCCGAAGGTGGCGAAACAACAAGGCCGGGATATGACACGTAGCGATTGTGGAGTGCAATATGCGGCAGCCGTAATGCCCCAGTTGCTGCCACCTCGGTTTGGCGGACGCAACTGCGCCCTAAGCGATGCTGCGCTGAGGTCGCCACTCGCCTCTGCATCAGCTTTCATGCAGTGCGGATCGCAACCCGAGATACCTGACGAACGGGTCGAAATCCCGGTCGCTGTATAACAAGGCTATGTCGTCTTGAATGCAGCGCGTGGCGATCAGCGTGTCGACGGTCTTGCATACTGTCACGCCGCGTTGCCTCAATGTGCGGAAATGCTTGGCGGCCTGAATGGCGATGTCTTGCCCCACGATGTCGATTATCTGGAATGCGGCCATATGCCCGCGGGCTTGATTGAAGTCTCGGTCCGTGGTGAATCCCTGTAGCACCTCGGCAAGAACCAGATCGCCGACCAGTAGCGGTTCGACACCCAGCAGGGCCTCCAATCGGTCGACCTCGGGCGTCTGGCTGCCGCGGAAGTAGTCGATCCACACACTCGAATCGACCAGAATCACGCGTCGTTCCGCATCGCCTCAAGATCACCCTGCCAGTTCAACTTGCCGCGGAACCGTTTGATCTGCTCTTGTTGGCGCAGCCGCAGCAAGGTTTGCAATGCAAGTTCGACCACCTCGCGCTTGGTCTTCAGGCCCGTCAACCGAAGCGCGCGTTCCATCAATTCGTCGTCAATCACGATGTTTGTGCGCATGATGTGTACACGTTTGGAAATTTATACACATAATAGCACGAGTGTCATGCCCGCCGACATGGCCCTCAGTCGTGGCGCCGAGCATGGCGGCGCAGTGCGCTTTGCTAGGGCGCCCTAAGCGATGCGGCGCTGAGGTCGCCACTCGCGTCTGCGTCAGCTTTGATGTAATGCGGAAGCATCGTAAACCAGCGTACTCATTCGCTGTCGGCTGCTGCGCTTCGCTCACGTAGCAATGAATCAACCGCCGGGTTTGCGGGATCGCGCAACCGCGCCAAGCGCTTTTGCATGGCACGGATCGCGTCCAGCCGTCGGGTAATACGCACCTGGGTCGCGGGTGTCTCGGCTGTGTTGATCTCCACCCGTCGTACCTGCTTCTCTTATTCATCACGTTGGGTTCCTGATCGAGATGCTGGGTTGATCAGACAGCTTGCGAAATTTGTGAAGTCATCAAGGCGGTCCTGCAGAATTGACCGCAATATCGGCATACTGAGGCTCTGGTATTGATGGACGGCAATGTTGCGAAATCCGACCATCGCGCGCATGCGCGTCGCGCTGGTGGATGTGATGATGTTGGCCTTTTCCAGCAGCGTAAAGGCCTCGCGGGCGTCTTGCGGCAAGCCGAGCCGTTCCTTGCGCGCAACGTGCATGGCAAGGTCTATGGAGGCTTCGCAAGCGCGCTGCAGGTTGAGCACAATGGAATCCTGCCGTGTGTTATCGGTTTCCAGGGCCGACTCGTGACCCAGGTACTCTTCGCGGATGCGCGAGAGACACCGTTCGATGATGGCCGCCTTGTTGAGCAGAACGTCATCGACCATGAACTGAACCTCTTGCCTGAATGTCCTGCAGAATGCCGCGCCGGGCTTCGTTGAGGTGAGCGTAGCGGCTGTAAGCAGTGGCGGCAAAGCCTTCGCAGCGGTAACGGTCGCGGCAGAAGATCACGTCACCAGTGGCAACGATTTGGGCGCGCATAACGGTTGAGCAGCGGATCATGTCGACCAGATCAACTTCGCGGCCGGCAAGAGTGGCCAACTCAGCGGCAAGATAGAAAACGTCCACTGGGTCCAGCGGATGGTCTGGTTGCAAGCCGAGGTCGATATCGCTGTCGGGGCGCTCTTCAGATGTACCGAAGGAGCCGAAGCGGTAGACGGCAATCAGCCCGGACAGGCGTGATTGAAGTGCTGCAACCAGTGGATCTAGCCGTGATTTGGTGTGGTCCTCCATCATTGTGGGCACTGTAGCGCATCTCGTCTGCCGGCCCCACCGTTACAAGCCGCACATCTGGCAAACCAGCGACGATCGCATCCAAATCATGCCGCATAACTCGGCGCAATTAGCTTGAACCGCTTGAATTGCGCCACGCAGAATCTGATCGAGTTTGGCCGTTTCGCCGAAGGCAAGGATCGCACCGAAACCCAGATGATCCTGAACTACAAGGCAGCCATAGAGATGCTGGTCGAGCAGGCCCTGCCCGAACCCGGCCCCCTTCCTGCTTCGACGACGGCATGCTCCAAATCAGACGAATGTGTCTATAGGGAAGCTCGAAAGCCAAATCTCGCATCGTCATCCCGGCGCAGGCCGGGATCAGTCGTGGCGCCGATAGGTCAGCGCCGTGATCTGCTCGGAGATCAACCCGATCAGAAATACGATGACCGCAGCGCTCCACAAGAGCGTGCTCATGTTGGTCAGTCGACCGTCGTTGATGAAGGTGTAAGCATAGTTGGCGCAACCGAGCAAGAAGAATACCGCGCTGGCCGGTACGAAGATCTTCAGCGGCGAGTACAAGATGGCGACCTTGAATATAATCAACAGAAAACGCGCGCCGTCGCGTAGCGGTCGGATGTGGCTGGCGTGCCCGTTGCGCTTTCTGGCCTCGACAGGGACATAGGCCACACTGTAGCCGGCGCGGAAAAAGGCCATGGTGATCGTGGTCGGATAGGAAAAGCCGTTGGGCAGCAGGTACAAGAACTCGCGAAACTTGGCGGCCTGCACGGCTCGAAAACCGGATGTCAGATCCTCGATACGATGCCCCACCAGCAGGCTCGCGAGCGAATTGTATAATCGGTTCGCGATCCCCCGCCAGAAGCTCGCCTGTGAACCATGATCACGCGCTCCCACGACCATGTCGTAGCCCTCATCGAGCTTGGCGAGCAGTTTTTCGACGTCCTCCGGCTTGTGCTGACCGTCGGCATCCATAGAGATGATGATCTCGGCGTTGACGGCGCGAGCGCCGGCCTTGATGGCAGCGCCGTTGCCCATGCTGTAGGGACGGGAGATCACGCTGGCACCGTGCTCGCGCGCGAGGCGCGCCGTGGCGTCGGTCGAGCCATCGTCGATGAGCAGGATTTCGCTATTGGGGTAGACTGATCGCAGCCGATCGAGAAGCTCTGGCAACGCACCTGATTCGTTCTTCGCCGGAAGAACAATGCCTAATGTCGCGGCTCTAGTAGCCGGCACCGGTTCCCTGCGCACCGCCATGCTCATAGTGTCCATTCTCCGATTCTAGCAGCGATTGTGCTGCTGGAAAGCGCACGAAATCGCTCACTTGCCCTTGGCCGTGACCGCCGAGGTGGGGAGGGTCTTGGCCCGGACGGTTGATTACGCCGACAAGCTGCGTAGCCGCTCATGGATTCGTCACACCGGCGAAGCCTACCCCGAACGCCGATCTGGGACCAGTATTTCGTCACCCCGGCCTGTCTGCGTGCGGCCACGCACAGGCAGGCGCAGGCCGCAATGACAAGAAACCAATAAATCAGCGTCCACGAGCTGCCTAAATCATGCCGTTCTGGTCGCTGCCTAAAGCTGCGACAAGCATCACAATCGAATTCGCCACGCCTTTGTAATCTCCATGCAGGGGAGACAAAGGGGGTGAGCAGGATGCTTGCGCCGGATAGCAATCCATATGGAACGCAATGCAGCGAATTTTGGCTTTTTGGCATCCGCGCTGGTTGTTTAATAGCCTTATTCAATGCTTTTCTTGCGCTTACTGTTTTCAACAGGATCAGGATTCCGCGGCTTAAGCAATCAGGCGGATATTCTAAGCCTATTGTGATAATCATCGCCGTTTTCTCCGGCACGCTTTCGCTCACCGGCGTTGCGAAAGATCAGATCGCCAAAAATCGGGAACAGTTGCTTTTATTAGAACATCGCAACATCCAATCCGAAGAGAGTGAACGCAAAAGTCCAACTACTCAAAGAGTAGTCATCGGTGGATCTCATACCATAAGGCATCCTTTGTTGATTGATGGTCTCATATGGAAGGCGCCTTTGGATCGAAAAAATGAGCTTCTAAAAGAAGACGAATGGCACAAACGTGAAGAGGCTAGCCTGAGTAGCCCAGACAGTACACTTGCACCATCCGACGAGCTGCCCGTGATCATAGACGTTCTCGAAACCGAGCTCGTAGGCCAGTTGACCGGCGCCGATTCGCTCAACCACACCGCGGCCAGGTGGGATATTTATGGGACCGATCTGGGCCACATGTTCTGGCACCGCGACGAGCTCTACATGGTATTCGGCGATACCTTCGGAGAAGGCGGGCGCGGTGGCAAGAACTGGCGCAGCAACGCCCTGGCCCGTCTTGCCGATCCGGATCCGGCACAGGGGCTGCGCATCGAGGCCATGATCACGGGGCCCGACGGCGCGGCCAAGGAGCTCATCGCCTCACGCAAGATCGCGGGCATAGAGAAGACGGTTATCCCCACCCACGGCATCTCCGTTGACGGGCGCATGTATCTCCATTACATGTCGGTCCGGCGCTGGGGGGAACAATCCGGACAGTGGGACGTTCGCTACTCGGGCTTTGCTTATTCCGACGATGACGGCCAAACCTGGCACACGCCACCCAGCGCCATTTGGCCCAAAAATACCGGCTTCGAGCAGGTCGCGCTGGTCCACGGAGACGCTTACGTCTATACACTGGGCATTCCCGGCGGGCGCTGGGGCGGCATCCGACTGCGCCGCGTGGCACCACAGCGCATCCTCGATCTCCGGGCCTACGAGTACTGGAACGGCGAGGGCTGGGTCACCGATCCGAAGGCCGCGATCATGATCGTCCCATCTCCGGTGGGCGAACTCTCCGTCGCTTGGAGCGCGCCCTACCAGAAATGGCTGATGATGTACCTCAACCCCGAGCGCCACGCCGTGGTGCTTCGCACCGCGCCGGAGCTCACCGGACCCTGGGGAGAGGAGCAGGTGGTGATGACGGCCGAGCAATACCCAGGGCTCTACGCACCCTACATCGTGCCCGTCTCCAACCTGGGGGACGACGTGTATTTCACAGTGTCCATGTGGGGACACTACAACGTCTTTCTCATGCACATGAGACTGCAGGGGCATTCGGATGCACTCCACGCCCGCAACGGCTCCTCGCCGTAGCCGGCCCTCGGGCACGAGCGACTCTTCGCCACCGTGGAGCGCTTGCTCGATGGCAAAAAGCTTATTCTGGTGAGTGTTACGGCACAAGAGGCGGCGGGTGTTAACGCGATCCCCGAGGCGTTGGCTGATTTACTCGCCGCAAGGTTGGGGCTTGAAACCGACGCCAGCATCGTTCAGGCGAACGCCGTTAACCACACGGGCGCGGACGGATTCAGCCGTCTCGCTCGGCAGGCGGTCTTCTCAGGCGAGGTACAGCCCGGCGCGCAGTACTTGATCGTCGATGACTTTATCGGCCAGGGCGGCACAATGGCCAATCTGCGCGGCTTCATCGAGGCGGGCG
>JAKDMK010000286.1 GCA_030452365.1 Nitrococcus sp. | reverse complement strand
TATGGCGGTCTTCGACTCGGACAATGGCCAGCGGATACTCCTGGCTGTTGTCCACGGCAACGCCGAAACGCGGCGCGGCGAGGTGGCCTGCGCAGCGGCCCGCACCGAAGCTCCGCCGGCTGTCGAAGTCATCGACCGCGACACCATGGCGACCATCCAGCGCCTGGTGCAAGCGGGAATCCTCTCCATGAATACGCCCCAGCAGGTTCTCCACGGCGCACTGGCTGCCTCGACGCGAGACAACGGCAACGAGCGCCAGCGCCGGATCGAGGCGGCCCGCCGGAGGCTTGCTAATGCCGAGCGCAAACTGCGCATGGCCCGCGTCCTCGCTGAGGGCGGCTTCGAGGGCGAAGCGGCCGGCCCACTGGCCGAGGCCCTGGAGGAAGCGCTCGGCGCCCTTGCGGATAGCGGTAATGAACAATTCCCGAACCCGATACCCCTGGCCCAGGTCCGCTCGGCGCTCGCTGCACGCGCCGGGCTCGGCGACGATACGCTCGCCTTGCTGGCGATCCTGCGCGAAAGCACAGCCTGGGCACCACCGGGCGCGATTGAAACCGTCGCCGAGGCCATCGAGCGCATCGGCACAACCCTCGATCGCCAATCGTTGGAATGATCCCTGGTGGTGAGTGGCTTGCCTGCTGTAGGCAGTAGCGAGCGCAGCCAAGATATGCCGACAAGCTACCTCGCTCAATGTATTGCAACGCGACTGCCACTGTTCCTTGGTGTGCACGCTATGCCGAGGAGGTAGTATAATCAGTGTACCGGAGACCCAAGTGTCGGACGATGGTCCGATTCGTACAGGAGGGCGCGCGATGAAGAGCAAATCAATCAACAGTTATCATTGCGAGGTGTGCCAAAAAACCACGCGTCATTTCAAAGTACCCTTTGATGACGTGATGCGAGAAATAGGCGATCCTGGTGCGTTATCCAAAATGACGCATAGAGTGAAATCACTCTTTGGAGCGTTGAGTTCTGGGGCTAAGCCCGAAAGTTACAAGTGTATAGGATGCCGTAGCTTTTTTATGCCACATCTAGGCACAGAGCATCGTTATGCGATCGATCACGAATTTCAACCTTGGCATGTGGTGCAACGCAATCCGAAAATGATGAGGGAAGTCAGGGAAAAATATAACCCGAACTTGTAACACTGGAGTCGGTCCCGCGGTTGGAAAAAACCCAGCGAAGAGGTTTCGGAAAAGTGTGATGTTTGAGCCCAAGGTTCTGTTCGCAACCGACCTCGACGGGGATCTCGCACGCGGGCTGCGCCTTGCGACTGACTTGGCGTTGAAACACTCCGCGACGCTATTGCTGCTGCACGTCGTGCCCTTCCGCGCCGACGATGGGGAGGCGCTCCTGCACCGGGTTCTTGACATCTCAATGCAACGTCCCGACCTGGTGCTGGCAGGCCTCACGCCGAGCGACCCGGCGGTGCCCTACCGTCACATTCTGGAGAGCGGAGAGCCCGAGGAGCGCATCCTAGAGGTGGCCGAGCGGGAGGAAGTGGACCGCCTCGTGCTCGAGGTGCGGCCGCGCTCGGGTTTGCGCCAGGCGCTCGGACGCAGCGTGGTCGAACGGCTGGTGGCGCGGGCCCCGTGCCCGATCGTGACATACCGTGCGCCGCGCCCGGCTACGGACCGGCCAATGACCCGCCGGCGCGCGCAGTTTCATGCGGAGGCCCCGTTTGAGGCGCTGCAGGTCATGCTGGGCGCGCGCGTGGACGCCCTGGAGCGCTGGCTCTGCGGTCATCGGGATGCGGTGCGTGCCATCGCGGAGCGCGTGAGCGTTCAGGAGCGTGTGGCAAGCCTGGTCGCGGGGGCGTGGCGGGAGATGGGACCTGGGCAGCGCACGCGCGCACGGCGCCTGCTCGAGCTCGAGATCGGAGAGTTTGGCCGGGCGATGGGTGCGATCGGGGTTCACGTGTTTGACTTAAACGGTGAAGCCCTGCTGCGACGCGGGGTCAGCGCCGATCTGGACGATGCCCGCGCTTGCTTCCTGGAGCGGGTGCGTGCCCAGGGCGCGGCCGTATCCGTCCCGTTGTCCGCCACCTCGAACGGCCCTCGCTCCGGCGGCGTTGTCCTCAGCGCCGCCACGGTGCCGGGGCGTGGGGCTCAGGATGTCTTACTGATCTACGTATTCGATGCACGCCGGGATTTTCTGCGCATTCTCGCCCAGCCGGGCCCCATTCCATCAGCCGAGACTTATGCATTCGACGAGCGGGGCATCATGCTCTCTAACAGCCGATTTCCTGACCAGCTGCGCCGCATTGGGCTGCTGCCGTCGGACAAGATGGTCCAGACGCCTCGTCTGGTGCGGGTGTGCGACCCAGGCGGCAATCTCCTCGCCGGCTACGGTCCTACCCCGCCCGTGGAGCAACGCCCACTCACTGTCATGGCAGAGCAGGCGACCGCAGGCCACAGCGGTTTCGATAACCGCGGCTATCGCGACTACCGCGGCGTCGAGGTCGTCGGGACTTGGCGTTGGCTGGATGCCTACGGGTTCGGCGTCGCCGCCGAGATGGACCGACCGGCTGTGTAGACCGTCGCCTGCAGGCAGGCAAGGGGCTCTGCGGTGGTGATGTCACGCACTGAGCACAGCGCAGGAGCACCACCAAGCAGTGAGGTTGCGCTATTGAAGGGTGGTCGATTTCGGTGGAGGGGATAAAGAAGGCCCCGGATCGGCCATCGCCGCTTCCCCGCTTCCAAAGCGGGAGCGACACGACAGCCGGGGGCCTTTGAACGCGGTGGAGATTGCAGAGCCGGACGTGTTGAAGGCTCGCAACGGCAGGAGTGCCGTCGAGCAAGTTCCTGATATGACGGTAGTGCCACCGGCGCACCGTCCGGCCCCTCAATAAAGTTAGGCGGCCTTCTGCGTGGCGTTAACTCGGCAAGTCCCGAGTAACCGATTGGCTAAGCCGCACCGTCAAGGAGCAGAAGGAGCGCTAGAACGAGAGGATCATGGCGCTGTGGCTCGCTTGTAAGACAAACAAAGAGATTAGGAGAGGCCGTTGGACTTACCGAGGGAGGTGTTCGCCAAAGAGTTACGGAAATCGTAGAAGAGTATCGCCAGAACCAGTCTACGAAAATCACCTTCTCAGACGATTTTCAGCCGCCGCTCTATCACATCTGGCGCATTACCGGCCGCTCTCTATCCCGCGTCATTCCTATCTCACCGCCATTTCTCCTCAGCGGGCGTGTCCATGCGAGACAAAACATAACCGTTACGTAACAGATAACGTTATGATTTTATTCCATAGACCCGCGCCACCTCTTGGCTTGCAGACCTACGTTGCGCGCGCTTTACCGGACGACCCGACCTGCCTCGTTGTCCGAGTTGCCCCAGTCCATGGCGGCTTCGCCAGCCGCTCGCCCGCGGTGCTCGGGGCAATCGATTACCGGTAGTAACAGTTGGTGGTTTGCGTGGCATTGGCGGCGATCTTGATCGGGCTCGCCTCGGCGCGCGCAATCCGAGCTTGTTGCGCACGACCGATACCAGCGCCCGGCGCGAACGGCGCCACTCCTCGTCTTCGAGGCACTCGAAGCCGCGCGCGAGCAGGCGGAAATCGTGGCCGTCGGCTGCGCGGCCCAGCGATTTACTCATGCGTAAATCGAGTTGTTCGTCGGCATTACCACCGCGGACGGCCTCCCCCAGCAGCTGCCCGATACGCGCCTCGACCCGGCGTTGCGCTGACGTACTACCGGTCGCACGTTTCAGCTCCACCCGGCACATCAGCCGTTGCGACGTCCTCGTCAGACCCGCGCCACCATTTGCTTACCGGGGCTGTATGCAAGCGCTCCACCGCCATGAGTTACTACCGGTAAACAATTGCCGAGCGCCGTTCGGCCGGCGCAACCCGACACCGGATGCCTTTAAGCTGCTGCTCGGCAGGCGGTATAACCGGGCGAAGAAGGCCAACGGCGCTCGTGGCCCGCAAAAGCTGGATCAAAATGACCCAGCTTCTACCGCCGATCGGCTCGGCGCCGAGCACGGCGTGTCCGCGGCCACGGTGAAGCGCTCGGGCAAGTTCGCGGCGCAAGTCGAGAAAAGCCAGGTGCTCAAGCAGGCGATCGCGCAGCGTCAACCAGCCCAGTAGCACGCCAGCTCCGGCAGGAATAGGAAAAAAAACCGCGGCATGGCTTGATATCGCCTTGCCGGGGCTGCTGCCCCG
>JAKDMK010000285.1 GCA_030452365.1 Nitrococcus sp. | reverse complement strand
CTCCGCGCAGAATGACAGTACGGAACAGTCATCCTGCGCAGAAGGGGGTGAGTAGCTACGCTTGAGATAAGAATGCCTATGCAGAGTCGTGAACGTTGGCGTCGGTCTGCCGTGCATCGCCTGATCGTGGTAGGAGTTGCGCTGTAGCGTATTTGTGTGAAATAAATTGTGGCGTAAGTCGCGCGCGGGCGAACGCTCGACCGAACGCAGAGAAAGGGTAATCAGCGTGCTTAGTCTTCAACATGACATCCTGCGCACCGATATCTCGGGCATGCCGCTGGAGTGGATCAGCTATCAGGGCGCTGTGCGCCTTTACTACCTAGAGCAGGTGGCTTATAGCTGCGGTCACCTGCTCTACCGTATACACGGGGGCTATAATGCGGCGACGGGTCGGCGCAGCGTTATCGACGTAAACTCGATTATCGCCACGGACGGCTCGGTTCAGGCCTCCCTGAAAGGCCGACCAGGATACACGCCGCCCTTGAACAATGCCACGCTGTTCCGGCGCGATGGCTTCTTGTGCATGTATTGCGGCGGGCATCAGCGCCAGTCCAATCTCTCCAGAGATCATGTGCGGCCTATGAGCCGGGGAGGGGATGACGCCTGGAACAACGTGGTTACGGCCTGCAAACACTGCAACAGCCATAAAGGTAACCGCGCACCCGAGCAGGCTGGGATGCAGTTGCTGGCCGTTCCCTTCACGCCCACACATGCCGAGTATGTTTACCTGCAGGGGCGGCGCATATTGGCCGATCAAATGGAATTCCTGCGCGCGCATTTTCCGCGCCGCAGCCCGCTGCGCGAACGGCTCAAGAGCAGCAGCTATGCGAGCGCGGCGCGCTTTCTCTCATGAGCCTGTGGGGGGATATCTATGCCGCGATCGAGCGCACCACAGGCTCACCCGTACGTGCCCACCCGCCGCAGTCGATCGCAGGCGGCAGCATCAATCGCACCGCCGTTATCGGCGAGGTTGACGCGCGCTATTTCGTCAAGCTCAACGATGCACCCGGCAGCTTGAAGATGTTCGAGGCGGAGGCCGCGGGTCTGCGGCTGCTGGCGCAACCGCGGGCACTTCGGGTTCCGCAACCGATCAGTTGCGGCAGCAGTGGCACAACCGCGTATCTAGTTCTGGAGCACATCGCGCTTGGCCGCGGCGGGGCAGCAGGCGATGCGCGTCTCGGTGCCGGTTTGGCCGCTATCCATAGAATAACCCGCCCGCGTTTTGGCTGGGATCGGGACAACACCATCGGTTCAACGCCCCAGATCAATCGGCAAAGTGACGATTGGGTTTCCTTCTATCGCGATCAGCGCCTTGGTTTTCAGCTCGAGCTTGCCGAGCGTAATGGTCATGCCGGTGTACTCACCAAGGCGGGGTTCCGCTTGTTGGAGGCGTTACCGCTTTTATGTGCCGATCATCGGCCGGCTGCATCGCTGCTGCACGGCGACCTATGGGGGGGCAACGCCGCAGTTGATTGTGACGGTGCAGCGGTGGTTTACGACCCTGCGGTGTATTTCGGTGATCGCGAGACTGATCTTGCCATGACCGAGCTGTTCGGCGGCTTCGGCGCGGCATTCTATGAAGCCTATAAGTCAGCCTGGCCGCTTGAATCAGGCTATGAGGTGCGCCGCGATCTCTACCAGCTCTATCACGTCCTCAATCACCTCAATCTATTCGGTGCGGGTTACGCGGGCAGTGCGCAACGGCTTATTGACCGGTTGTTGGCGGCTGTTCGTTAGTCTCATCGGAGCTCTCACCCGCAGGACGTCCATCATCAGCAGGTGGCTTCTGATCGATCGAATCCTCGTCGTAGAACAGGCTCTCGTCATAGAGATCGGCGAGCGGCGGGTTGCCGTCGTAGATGGCATTGAGGCGTTGCTGCTGGTAAGCCGAACGGATAAAGGCATAGCGATCCAACGCGGCCTCGTGACTGATGCGTACGGCTTCGTCGAACCGCGCCCGCGTATTAACCGCGTGTAGGCTGGCCAGCCCCGCCCGTATTGGTATCGAAATTCCGGGCACGATAAAGGTCAGCGCATTGCTATAAAAATCCCCTGGCAGGCCGGCCGTATCGCGGAAGTTTGAGGGACCCAACAGAGGAAGAACCAGATAAGGCCCCGGTCCGCTGCCCCAAGCGGCGAATGTCTGTCCGAAGTCCTCAGGTTGGGCGCGCAGCCCCATGGCGCTGGCCGGGTCCAGCAGTCCGCCGATGCCGAGCGTGGAATTGACCACGAAGCGCAGCAAATTGCGCCCGGCATCGCCGGTCTTGCCCTGTAGAATATCGTTGATCACGACACCCGGATACGTCACGTTACTGAAGAAATTGCCTACGCTCTCGCGCACGAAGGCGGGTGTTATATACTCCCAGGCCTGGGCGGCGGGGTGCAGCACGTAGCGATCAAGCTGCTCATTGAATGCGAAGATTTTTCGATTCATCGGTTCGAGCGGATCGTACACCATCAGGTCTTCCTGTGGTGGATTCGCGGCACAGCCCGCAAGCAGCATGACGAGGAGCAGTAGGCCCTGACGCCAGGCGTTTATCCAGTTGGCAGTCCGTCCGCTCATTGCATCTCCAGATTTCTTGTTTTCCTTCGCAGGCAGAGTTACGAGTCACCCGTCACCCGTCACCCGTCACCCGTCACTAGAGACGGCCTGAAAGGTGAGCGGCAAGGATGCCGTTAGAGCATCGACCGGTGCCGCCTCGATTCAGGCTTCTTCGTTATCGGGCTGCGAATCGGCGGCGTATTCGAACGAGTCGTAGTGGAGATTCTCCTCGCGCAGGTCGTGCTCGGGGAACTCGTCCAGCGCTGCCTCGATCATTGGTGGCGGTCCGCTCATGTAGATGTCGAAATCATACAGATCCGGATAGTCTCCTAGCAGCACTTCATGCACAAAGCCAGTTTCGCCCGACCAGTCAGGATCCGCCTCGGGTTCGGAGAGCACTGGCGTGTATTGGAAGTTCTGGTGCTCCTCCATCCAGCGCTGGGGTAATGCATCGAGATAGAGGTCGCTTCGGGTCCGCGCGCCCCAATACAGGTGAATCGGTCGCTCGATACCCATATGGAAGGCGTGCTCGATCATGCCCTTTAGCGGCGCGAAGCCGGTGCCCCCGCCCATCATCAGAATGGGGTTTTGGGATTTCTCGCGCAGGTAGAATTTGCCTAACGGCCCTTCGAAGCGAAGCAACGCGTCCGGCTCGATCTCGTCGAATACGTAGCTCGTGAACTCCCCTCCGGGTACGCGCCGTATGTGCAGTTCGATCAGCTCGTTGTCATGCGGAGGTTTGGCCAATGAGAAGCTTCTACGGCGCCCACCAGGCAGCAGGATATCGATGTATTGCCCCGCAAAGAACTCCAGGCGCTCCTCGCCCGGCATGCGCAGATAGAGCCGACGCACATCCTGGCACAAGTCCTCGATACGCGCCACGCGGCAGGGCAGCAGGCGCGGTTCTATAAATGGCTCGGGCGGTGGTCGAGGGAATTCGACGACCAAGTCGGTGACCGGACGTGCTTGGCAGAACAAGGCGCGACCGAGGGCCTCGGCCGCCGGTAATGCCGAGGTTCGCCCCTCCGGGTAAGCCACTTCGCCTTCGATCACCCTGCCCGCACAGGTCCCACAGGTGCCGCTGCGGCAGTTAAACGGGAACGCCATCCCTTCCCGTAGGGCGGCTTCGAGTATCGACTCGCCGGGATTGACGATGAACTCGAGCTCGGTATTTTCGATCCGGACGCAATAGCTCATCTAGCTCCACTCATAAGCGGAGGGTGCCCTTATTGTGACCGATCATCCAATGACAAATAAAGCACCCTGGGCTTGTGCATGCATTCCAGAGCCTGTTGACATTTACCACGACGCCGCGCCGGTGGCCGTCTTTTCGTAAGCCAAAGCTTCGCGAGCGCCGTGTAGCATCGCTACACGCAGGAGACCGGGTCAAGTCTAGTATTGTACATTCTGTCGGTGGGACGAATTATGCTAAAGGTCTCAAAGACCTGAAATGTACAATACTAGACTCGGCCCCATCGGCTCCATAGCAGCTCCACTGCGCTGAGCGGATCTTCCACACTAAGCATAGCAACCCTGGCGTCTAAGTGGTCCGCAGCGCGATTACGCTCGCATTCGGCCGCCGTTGCGCGCGGCCTGGCGGCGTTGCTCCTCCCTCAAATATTC
>JAKDMK010000284.1 GCA_030452365.1 Nitrococcus sp. | reverse complement strand
CAAGCGATTGTAACGCAACCGGCACGCTTACCAGCCCGAGCGCGTCGGGGGTGGGGTTGGCTCAATCCACCCGTTGTAGCATCTCGCGTGCGTGATTTACGGTATTTTCGGTGATCTCAAGACCGCCGAGCATGCGCGCGATCTCCTGCGTTCGACTCACCGCATCAAGGGGCTCGACTGCAGCTCGGGCGCGCCCGTTTACGGCTTTTTTGCTCACCCGCAGCTGGTGATGGGCCTGTGCTGCGACCTGGGGCAGGTGGGTGACACAGAGCACTTGGTGGTGAGAGCCAAGCTCGCGCAGTTTGCGCCCAACCACCTCGGCCACGGCACCGCCAATGCCGCTGTCGGCTTCATCGAAGATCAGCGTTGGAATGCGGGTCGTGCGTGCCGTGGCGACCTCGAGCGCAAGCCCGATGCGAGAGATCTCGCCACCCGAGGCGACCTTATTGATCGAACCGAACGGCTGCTCGGATCCGGTACGGATCTCAAAACACACACTATCCACACCATGTGGGCGGACGGCCTGTATCGCCGCATCGACTTGAATCCTGAGTTCGCCCTCCGGCATGCCGAGCTCGCGGATTATAGATGTGACGCGCTCCTGCAAGACGTCGGCCGCCTTGCGCCGGGCGCGACCGAGTCTGCCGGCCGCGGCGCGATAGTCATGCTCGACTTGCGCCAACCGGCTGCTCAGCTCGGTGAGCCGCTCACCCGTCGATTCCTGCTCGTCGAGCGCGTTGCGCAGTGCCTGTAAGTGCTCGGATAACTCCTCCGGGCGCACCCGATGCTTACGGGCAAGGTCGGTAATTTGCCCTAACCGTTCCTCCACTTGTTGCAGCCGACTAGGGTCCACCTCGAGGTTGGTGCTGAAGTGGCGCAGGGTTTCGCAGCCTTCACTGATTTGCACTAGAGCTTCGTTGAACAGCTCATGCGCGGTGGCGATAGCCGGGTCCAGCCCGCTCCTCGCGCCGAGTTGGCGAATGGCCCCGCCGAGCATGCTCTGCACTCCTTGCTCGTCTTCATAGAGCATGGCGATGACTGACTGACAGGTGGTGATGATCTCCTCGGCCGAGGCCAACCGGCGATGCTCGAGGGTTAGCTCGTTGAGCTCATGGGCGCTTGGATTGAGGGCAGTCAGCTCACTGACCTGATAGCGTAGAAGCTCCATGTGGCCATCGTTGCCTTCGCCGGCGTTTTGCAAACGCTGAATCTCGGCACGCAGCCGATGATGCTCTTGGTATAACTCACGTATCTCCAGTAACAGAGTAGCGTGGTCGCCAAAGGCGTCTAGGATTTCACGCTGAATATCGCGCCGGCGCAGCGATTGATGAGCATGTTGGCTATGAACGCCAACAAGCCAGTTACCGAGCGTTGCAACATCCTGTAAGGGCACGGGTCGGCCATTAATGTAGCTTTGGGAGCGGCCGTTGCGCTGCAAGACGCGGCGCACAATACACTCGTCGTCGGCATCGAGATCCCGTTGCACAAGCCACTCGCGCGCTTGCCGGGCATGCTCCAGATCGAAGCTGACATGGATTTCCGCGCGCTCGGCGTGGGCGGGCAGGAGGGAGCTGTCGGCACGCTCACCAAGGCAGCTGCCAAGCGCATCGAGCAGGATGGATTTACCGGCACCCGTCTCTCCGGTAAGAGCCGTCATACCCGGCTCGACGGCGATTTCGACGGCGTCGACGATCGCGAAATTGCGTATCTGGATTCGCCGCAGCATGGAGCTATATCCTCGGCGCGATGATGCGCTGTGTCGTCAGCTGAAATTGGGCTCTCCCCAACGAAGCTTGGCTCGGAGAATATCAAAGTAGCGATACGCAGGGGGATGGATCAGGTGCACTTTGCGGCTGTGTTTGCGCACAACGATACGCCCTGCGTTCACCAAGCCCAGATCCTCCTGGCCGTCACAGCTCACCCGGATTTGCTTTAGAGAGCCGGGATGCACGGCAATCTCGATCGTGCTCTGGGCGCTGATCACCAATGGGCGGTTGCTCAGAGTATGTGGACATATCGGTACCAGTGCGATGGCGTCCAAATTTGGATGCATGATAGGGCCGCCTCCCGACATGGCGTACGCCGTGGAACCCGTCGGTGTGGCGACAATCAGTCCATCGGAGTGATAATGATTGGTGAGCTCGCCATCGATATAGGTTTCGAAATCAACCATCCGTGCCGTATTCCATTTATGCAGCACCACGTCGTTCAGTGCGATACCGCAGCTCAGGATCTCCTCGCCGCGGCAGATTTGCGCGGCCAACAGCATCCGATCATCGGCAATGAACTCACCGGCGAACACAGCGTCGATATCATCGAGATGGTTCGGGGAGACATCGACGAGAAAGCCCATGCGACCGCGGTTGATACCGAGGATCGGCACTTCATTAGCGACCAGCAGGCGCGCGGCATGAAGCAACGTGCCGTCTCCACCGACAACGATGAGCAGGTCGATCTCCTGGATCAGGTCATCGCGCCCGCGGCGGACGAAGTCATGGCCAGGCACCGCGCGAGCGCTCTCGGCATCCAACAGGACGCAAAGACCGATACCCTGGAGGTGCCGAGCGATACGGCTGATGGTATCCGCGACATCGGGATCGTTGGCTTTGCCGATGATTCCAATGGTGTGAAAACGTTGCATCGCAGCCGTTCCTCGTCATTCGCCGCCAAGTTATCATGTTGGCCTTTGCCGGCCAATTTCCTTCACCACACGCGTAATCTGCTTGCCGCGGATGAAGATTGGTGATTGCCGTCACGGTGCGGTCGGGCGTTTTATTGACAGCCCGGAGGGCGGCTGTTAGCTTGCCGTTAGCACTCTAGCTTAGAGAGTGCCAATTGGAAATCTGAGAAATCATGGGATACAAAACTTCCCCATCTCGAACCGGTAAACCGTTATTACCGGCGGTTTCCATGAGTAGGAAGCCGGCTGATCCGATTCTCGAGGAGCGTGCTCAGCAGTTGCTGAAAGCCTTGGTGCAGCGTTATATCCGCGAGGGCCAGCCGACCGGGTCGCGTACCTTGACACGCGAGTCGGGCTTGAATCTCAGCCCGGCCACGGTTCGCAACATCATGGCGGATCTGGAGGACGCGGGCTACCTTCGCTCACCCCATACATCGGCCGGGCGCGTGCCGACCGATCGGGGTTACCGGTTCTTCGTCGACAGCCTACTCACCGTCAATCCGTTGCGCGAGCGCGAGATCGAGCAGCTGCGAATCCACTTTGACCGCGGCCGCAACCCTGAGGTGTTGATCGATTCAGCCTCCAATCTGCTCTCCTGGCTGACGCAGTTGGCTGGGGTGGTGACCATTCCGCGTCGCCACATGGGATCCGTTCGACAGCTCGGGTTCCTGCCTCTGTCCGAGCGGCGGGTATTGGCAATCCTGGTGGTCAATGAACGGGAGGTGCAAAACCGGGTTCTGCACACGGACCGGGATTACAGCGGAACCGAGCTCGAGCACATTTCCAACTACCTCAATGCGGAGTTTGTCGGCAAAGATATCGAGCAGATCCGCGCTGCGCTTCTCGACGCCATGAACAATGACCGCAAAGAGATGACCGAGCTGATGAGCGTGGCGATAGAGGTGGCGCGGCGCCTGTTCACGCGGCCCGAGGATGAAGATGACGACTACGTGATGGCTGGCGAAACCAATCTCATGACATTCGCCGAGCTATCCAATATCGAAAAGCTCAAGCAGCTATTCGAGGCATTCAATCAGAAACGGGAAATTATTCATCTGCTCGACCGCTGCCTGACAGCGGATGGGGTGCAGATTTTTATTGGCCAGGAATCGGGCTATGAGGTCTTTGATGGTCTAAGCTTGGTAACCTCGCGCTATCAGACCGATGATGAGGTGTTGGGCGTGCTCGGCGTCATCGGCCCCACTCGGATCCCCTATGATCGGATTATTCCAATAGTCGATGTTACGGCGAAGCTGCTCGGACATGCCTTGAATCCACAGCACTGAACCCCAACTAGTGTGTGGCGCTCGCTCTGAATGTCGGGCCTGTTGGCATCCACCCACG
This sequence comes from Nitrococcus sp., assembly GCA_030452365.1. GTDB lineage: Bacteria > Pseudomonadota > Gammaproteobacteria > Nitrococcales > Nitrococcaceae > Nitrococcus. Next base: position 145 of record JAKDMK010000284.1, on the reverse strand, counting down.
GCGTCGCGTTGCTGCCCAACAGCCGGTCAGGCAAGGCGCGAGGAGAGAAGTTTGGTTGTTCCAAATGAACGACGAGCAACACAGCATGGGCGGCTGTTGGGCGCAACCCAAAGGGCCGGGGCCATTTTTCCGCAATCCTGCGTTG
>JAKDMK010000283.1 GCA_030452365.1 Nitrococcus sp. | reverse complement strand
CCCACGGCGTTGCCAATGCCGTTGTCCAGCGAGGAAGAGGACGCGATCTACGTATCGTCGATGCGACTTGCCCGCTGGTGAGCAAAGTCCATCGGCAGGCGCAGCGTTATCGCAGTGGCGGTAGTGAGATTATCATCATCGGCCATGGCGGGCACCCCGAGGTCAAGGGCACGCGCGGTCGGGTGCATGGGCCGGTGCATGTGATCTCAACCCCAGAGGAAGTCGATACGTTGCAAGTTCAGGATCCACAGGCCCTTGCCTATGTCACGCAGACGACCTTGAGCGTCGATGATACCCGTGAAGTCGTCGCGGCGTCGTGGGTGAATGCCAACAGGCCCCAGGTCGACGACATCTGTTACGCTACGCAGAATCGCCAGCGCGCGATTCGCGAGCTGGCCACACAAGTCGAAGTGCTGCTCATCGTTGGCGCTCGTAACAGCTCCAACTCCAATCGCTTGCGCGAGGTCGGCGAACAGGTGGCGTTGCGTTCCTACCCCGTAGAAAACGAGGATGAACTGAACCCGGCGTGGTTTTCCACCTGCGCCCGAGTGGGAGTCACCGCAGGGGCTTCCGCGCCGGAGTTCCTGGTGCAGAGGGTGCTCGACCGATTGCGCGCGTTTGGGGCGGACTCGGTCACGGAGCTCGATGGCGTAAAGGAGTCAAAGCGGTTTCGTTTGCCGTGGATGCTGGGTTGACCGATCAGCGTCTGCGCATTTTTCCAACTACCCCCAATCAGGTCTACGGAAGGAAGTTTGCTATGGGCATACCACTGATCCAGAAGTATCGGATCGGTCGTTATATCCTCTCGAAGCGGCTCAAGGGCGAGCAGCGCTATCCGCTGGTATTGATGCTCGAGCCGTTGTTTCAGTGCAACTTGGCCTGTGCCGGTTGCGGCAAGATCGATTATCCGAGCGAAATCCTGCGCAAGCGCATGAGCCTGGAACAGGCGCTCGGCGCCGTGGATGAGTGCGATGCGCCAGTCGTCTCCATTCCAGGGGGCGAGCCTCTGATCCACAAAGAGATGCCGCGCCTGGTCGAGGCAATTATCGCGCGCAAAAAATTCGTCTATCTCTGCACGAATGCCGTTTTGCTAGCGAAGAAGCTGGATGATTATCGGCCATCACCCTATCTCACGTTCTCCGTGCATCTCGACGGCAACCGCGAGCGCCATGACCAATCGGTATGTCAGGAAGGCGTATTCGAAAAGGCCGTGGCTGCAATCCGCAAGGCCCGGGCGCGTGGTTTTCGGGTTAACATCAATTGCACCCTCTTCCACGGCGAGGATCCGGCGGAGGTCGCGGATTTTTTCGACTTCGTCAGCGAGATCGGCGTCGAGGGAATTACCGTCTCCCCAGGCTACAGCTATGAGCGCGCGCCACGCCGCGACGTATTTTTGGCGCGCAGCCAGAGCAAGAAGCTCTTCCGTGAGGTCTTCCGCCGGGGCCGAAGCCGGCATTGGCCACTGAGTCATTCCGCGTTGTTCCTGGACTTTTTAGCGGGCAATCAGACGTATGAATGCACGCCCTGGAGCAACCCGACTTACAACATTTTCGGCTGGCAGCGGCCATGCTACCTGCTCGTGGACGAGGGCTACGCGCCCACCTTCAAGGCGTTGATGGAAGAGACGGACTGGGAGCGCTACGGCACCGGGCGCAATCCGAAATGCGACAACTGCATGGCCCACTGCGGTTATGAAGGAAGCGCGGTGGCCGACACCACGCGCCATCCTCTCAAGGCGCTCTGGGCCGCCATGCGCGGGCCGCGCACGGACGGCCCCATGGCGCCTGAGGTGCCGATTCGCTACGTCCGGGAGGAATTTGCGGCCCCCAATAACGAGATCCGAATACCGGTGGAGCACATTACCCAAAGGGAGCCACGCGCGGCCATGCCTTCCGAGGCACACCGCTGATTCGCTGCCAGCGGCGTGATCTGGACGGCCTATGCGGCGATCTTGGGCGCGCTACTTTGGCTGAGTGTGCTCGCCGCTCCGTGGCGCCCCTGGAGTGCGCGCGAGCAATTGGCGGTCGAGCACGGCGCCGAGTCAGATACTGACCTGCACGATGTCACGGTCTTGATTCCGGCACGCAACGAGGCGCAGGTCATCGCGCGCTGCGTATCGGCGCTTGCCGCGCAGGGCAAGGGCTTGCGGGTTGTAGTCATTGACGATCAGTCAACGGACGGCACCGCCGCGGCCGTTCCCACGTGCCCCGCTCTGCGCCTGGAGGTCATTGCGGGTCGGGCACTGCCCGAGGGTTGGGCTGGAAAGCTCTGGGCGTTGGAGCAGGGCCTGCCGCAAGTCCACACCCCGCTTATCTTGCTGCTGGACGCCGATATCGTGCTCGCCCCCGGCATGCTCGCCACGCTTCGTGCGCGACTACTGCGACAGCGGCTCGATCTGGTTTCGGTCATGCCGCGACTGCATATGCAGGGTTTCTGGGAGCGGCTGCTTATCCCGGCATTTATCTTTTTTTTCAAGCTGCTCTATCCGTTTCGGCTCGCTAATTCCCGGCCGGCGCGTTTCGCCGCCGCCGGCGGTTGCATCCTGCTTCGTAGCGAAGCCTTGCATGGAATCGGCGGTTTCGCCGCGCTGCGTGCTGCGCTTATCGACGACTGCACACTGGCGCGGCGATTCAAGGTGGCCGGGTGGCGGACCTGGATCGGTCTGACGCACAATGCGTCAAGCCTGCGCCGATACCGGCGCCTAAGCGAAATCTGGAATATGGTCGCGCGCTCGGCGTTCACCCAGCTCGACTACTCGACGACGGCCTTGTTCGCGTGCACGGCCATAATGCTCGTCGCGTTCTGGGGACCCATTGCCGGGCTGGCGCTGGGTGAGGGCCTCGTTCGATGGGTCGGTCTGATCGGTTTGGCCGCGCTCTGCTCATGCTATGTGCCGACGCTGCGCTATTATCGGTTGAGCCCGTTCTGGGCGCTGCTCCTACCGCTTATCGCCACTTTGTACCTTGCCATGACATGGACTTCGGCCGTGCGCTGCTGGCGCGGCGTGCGCTCGCGCTGGAAAGGGCGCAGCTATACGTAACGCACTCCACTTCGTCCTATCCTGCGCCAATCAACTTCAGACTCATGCCATGTTGGAAGAGACTGCCGCAGACCATAGGTAAGGAGTATGCTTTGGATATGACAAACGAGTTTACGGCTATCTTTGAGCGCGATGGGGAGTGGTATATCGCATACTGCCCGGAGATCCACGGGGCCAACGGGCAGGGTCGCAGCAAAGACGAAGCCCGGGAAAGCTTGGCTGCGGCCATTGCTCTCATTCTGGAGGATCGTCGGGAGGATGCTCTGCGCGGTCTTCCAGATGATGCCGAGCGCGATACGGTGCGGGTTGGGTGAAGCGTGGCGTCCTGCTGCGCCATCTAAGGCGACATGGCTGTTATCTCAAACGCGACGGTGCATCGCATTCGCTTTGGTGTAGCCCCGCCACCGGAGCGACCGAAGCAGTGCCACGGCATTCGGAAGTGGCCAATCGCCTCGCTCAAAAGATATGCCGCAGTCTGTCCATACCGGAAATCGGCGGTTGATGGCACCAAACAAAGCGCTCCGGCCGACGCCTGCGGCGCATAAACGAAATCTGCTTGGGCCAGCACGCCATTAGCGCCGCGACCGCAGCGGAGTCTCGCAATGGCAATGATCACCGGAAAAATCGAGCGCCTGGTGGTGTTACTGGATGAAGGCGAGTCCGCGTATGAGGCCACACTGCTCATGTCAGACAAGGGCATTGGCTCGGTGGTGGTGACGCGCGCATCCCATGTCATCGGCCTTTTCACCGAGCGTGATCTAATGCGCCAGGTGGTCGGGAAACGCCGTGACCCGGCAACGGTCAAAATCAAGGACGCGATGCGCACGGATATTGTGCGCGTGGGGCCGCGGGAGGAGGTTGCACATTGCATCGAGCTCATGAAATAGAATCAGTGTCGGCATCTGCTGGTCTTCGATGGCGATGCCTTCGTCGGCATCATTTCGCTACGTGATCTGCTGCTGCTATTGGTCGAGGAAAAAGAGGAGCTCATCCGTCAGCTCACCATATACGTCACGTGCTGACAGCGCACCAGGACAGTAAATGCCCGTGTCGCTATCTAATGAGCCGTGAAGCGATGACGAAGCCGCCCAAGCAACACGGCGAGCAAAGTTCCGAGCCAGAGCACGAAGAGCCACAAAC
>JAKDMK010000282.1 GCA_030452365.1 Nitrococcus sp. | reverse complement strand
ACGCGCTCAGATTGTTCTTCCACTGGGATCTGGTGGCTTTATGCATAAGGCTATGATAGCGATAAGCGCAGCTCTGCAACAGGAACTTCACGGAACTATTTCCAGCACGAATGGGCGGCCTAATCAAAGGGGGCTGGCGGACCTATCCTTTCTGCCACGTCTGGTACAGCGTCTGGGCAGCATCATCACTGACGCGATTTGGGAGGGCGAGCGCAAGTGAAAGACCTCGTGGTCATCGGCGGCGGCGTGGGTGGGTTGGTGACGGCTAGCGTGGCTGGTCAGCTGGGGCTCGCGGTAACGCTGATTGAGCGGGGACCGAAGCTCGGTGGCGACTGCCTGCACAGCGGCTGTATTCCGAGCAAGACTTTGCTTCGCTCGGCAGAGGTGGCTGCGCTGATGCGCCGCGCCGAGGCATTCGGCCTGACGGGCGTTCAACCGCAAGTGAATATGCGCTTGGTCAGCGCTCGAATTCAGTCGGTCATCGACCGGATTCAGGCGCACGACGATCCGCAACGATTTCGCGCCTACGGCGTGCAGGTGCTATTCGGCGCGGCGCGTTTTATCAACCCCGGCGAGGTTGATGTCAAGGGCACGCGCATCGCCGGCCGGCGCTTTGTGATCGCCACCGGCTCGCGGCCAATGGTGCCGCCGGTTCCCGGGCTCGAGCAAACGGGCTATATCACCAATGAGCAGGCGTTTGGCTTAGAGGTGCTTCCGCGGCGGCTTGCCGTGCTCGGTGCTGGTGCTGTCGGCGTCGAGCTCGCCCAGGGCTTTCTCCGGCTAGGCAGCCGGGTGTGCCTCCTGGAGAGCGCCGCGGAGATCCTGCCGCAGGAGGAACCCGATATCGCCGCCGAGCTGCGGGCAATCCTCACGGCCGAGGGGATGGACATTCGCGTTGGCGCCTGTTTGCAGCGCGTGGAGCCAAGCCCAACCGGCAAACGCTTATTCCTGCAACAGGATGAGCAGCGAATCGCGCTTGAAGTCGACGAGATCCTGGTGGCGACCGGACGCCGACCGAATATCGAGGAGCTCGCTCTGGAAGCCGCAGGCGTCGCCTATGATCGCACCGGGATCCGGGTCGACGCCCGCATGCGTACCAGCCGGTCTACTATTTATGCCTGCGGCGATGTCTGCGGACCATTTGGGTTCACGCACATGGCGGAGTATCAGGCGGGAATCGTCATCAGCAACGCCGTGTTCCGTTTTCCCAAAAAGGCGGATTACTCCGTGGTGCCCTCGGTGATCTATTGCGATCCGGAGCTGGCGCGGGTCGGCCTAACGGCAAGCGAGGCAAAAGCGCAGGAGCTGGACGTGGAGGTGCTGGAATTTCCCTTCAGTGAGGTGGACCGGGCATTGACCGAAGGCGTGGCTGCGGGTCGCATGCGGCTGATTGTCCGGCGCGGCCGCATACGGGGCGCCACCCTGTTGGGTGCGCATGCCGGCGAGCTGCTGCACGAGATCGTGCTGGCCATGACGGCAGGTGTGCGGATCGACCGCATCAGCGCGGCCATACATGCCTACCCGACCTTGGCGCAAATTCACCGACGCACCGTGAATACATTCTATGCCCGGAAGTTGTTCAGTCCACGCACCCGGCACTTGGTGCGCTGGCTGCAGCGATTACTGCCGTGACGGATGACGGGTGACGGATGACGCCTCCCATGGTCACTTGTCACTAGGGGCATTCAAGCGTTGGCGCACCCAGTGGAGCACGCGGCGTACCCTGGGCGAGGTAAGGCGTATGGCCTCATCGAGGTTCACCCAACGATATTCATGATGCTCGGGTCGCCCAAGCTGCGGCGAAATACCGAGCTCAATCTCGATCTGGGTGGTCTCGGCGAGGTAATAGCGCGCCAATTTACCCTGGGCATAAGGGCCGGTCTCGATGTAGCCATGGCCCCAATGAAAGCGCAGCTCCGTAATACCGGTCTCCTCCGTGACTTCGCGTTGGGCGGCTGCGAGCGGTTGCTCATCGCGCTCTACCTGGCCCTTCGGAAAGTCCCAGTATTGAAACGCCCGCAGCAGCAGAAAGTGCCAGTCTCCGTCAACCTCTCGTACGACCGCTACACCGGCGGAGAGTACCCGGATCGGGCGGCCTCGGCGGCCGGTTCGGGCTTTATCGGCCTCGGCAATCATGGATGTGAGTGCTGAACTCGCGCACAGCCTCGACCATGACGGAAACGCACTCGGGATCAACCTCAGGGTGAATGCCATGGCCGAGATTGAATACATGCCCCGGGTGCGCTCCGTAGGCTTCGAGCACGCGCCGCACCTCGCGCCGTATGACCGTCGGTGCGCCGTAGAGCACGCAGGGATCGAGATTGCCCTGGAGTGCGACCCGCTCGCCGACGCGCTCTCGTGCCGATGCGATATCCACGCTCCAGTCGAGACCGATCGCATCAGCCCCGACATCGGCCAGCGCCTCCAACCAGAGCCCGCCACCCTTGGTGAACAGAATTACCGGCACCCGATTATCCGGCGTGTCGCGGCGCAGCGCCGCGATGATGCGCCGCGCCGGGTCGAGAGAGAATTCGAGGTAGGCGTCATGCGCCAGTGTGCCGCCCCAGGTGTCGAAAATCATCAACGCTTGGGCGCCGGCCTCGATTTGAGCATTGAGATAGTCGGTGACCGCCAGAACCACCCGGTCCAGCAGTTGATGTAATGCCTGCGGGTGATCATAGAGCAAGGTCTTTATGCGACGGAACTCGCGGCTGCTGCCCCCCTCGACCATGTAGGTCGCAAGCGTCCATGGGCTGCCGGAGAAACCGATCAGCGGTACCCGGCCGGAGAGCTCACGGCGGATCAGGGCGATGGCGTCCGTGACGTAGCGCAGCTCGCTCGCAATATCAGGCTGCGCGAGGGTGGCTATATCGCGTAGGCTGCGGAGCGGGCGTTCGAACCGGGGTCCTTCCCCCTCCTCGAAATAGAGCCCCAGACCCATGGCGTCGGGCACCGTGAGGATATCCGAGAATAGGATGGCGGCATCCAGCGGATAACGCTCCAGCGGCTGCAGGGTCACCTGGCAGGCGAGCTCGGGATTGCGGCAGAGCTCCATGAAGCTTCCGGCTTGGGCGCGTATCCTGCGGTATTCCGGCAGATAGCGGCCGGCTTGGCGCATGATCCAGACTGGGGTTCTGTCCACCGGCTCGCGGCGCAGGGCGCGCAGCAAAAGGTCGTTGTGCGGGTCGGTCACGAGTAAGGCCTTGCCAAGACGATTAGCGCCGCAGTGTATCATGCACTGCACCACGGGGCTCGTCGTGAGGCGCTGTCTCGTGTGCGGACGGGCGTCTCCCTCAGGCAAGCAGTCACTGAGGAACGCGACGAGGCCGGTTGGTGATCGTCGATCTCGATACCAGGCGTTTGCGACCTAGAGAGGTATCGTATATGGTACCGTAATGCATGCACCAAGGGTCGTGTTGGACACCAATGTGCTGGTTGCGGCATTGCATTCCAGGCGCGGGCGGGCATTTCAGTTGCTGTCGCTAGTGGGCACCGGGCATTTCGACACGGCCGTATCCGTTCCCTTGGTCTTTGAGTATGAAGACGTGTTGGCTCGTGAAACCATTGGTATCCCCACAGCTGCGGCAGTGGATGTGATCGATTACTTGTGTCTGGTGTCTCATCGGCAAGAGGTTCATTTTTTGTGGCGACCATTCTTGAAAGATCCCAAGGATGACCTTGTTTTGGAATTGGCGGTGGCATCTCAGAGCACGATAATCGTTACCTACAATATAAAGGACTTCGAGGGCGGCGCGAGCTTCGGCGTCCGCGCCCTTCGCCCAGCTGGGCTTCTAGCGGAGCTTGGAGTCAAGCTATGAGCACGATGAGTATTCGTCTACCCAATTCTCTGCATCAGCGGCTTCGCGAGTACGCTGAGAAAGAAGGTGTTTCCATTAACCAGTTCATTGCCTCTGCGGCGCTGGAGAAACTCGCTGCCCTCTCCACCCTGGAGTATCTGGAGGCCCGTGCTGCTCGTGGTGGCCGAGAGAAATTTGAGGGCGCCTTGGCCCAGGTGCCGGATGCTGAGCCAGACCCCATGGAGCGCTGACACTTGATGCCCAATCGGGTATCAATGGGGCCAGCAGCGGCCTGGCAAGGCCGCCCAATTCGAGCGGGTGGGAATCCCGCCTGGGTAACCGCTAGCCACGGGCCCGGTATCGAGCCTTGCAGCCTGTCCGGCAACGG
>JAKDMK010000049.1 GCA_030452365.1 Nitrococcus sp. | reverse complement strand
TCCTGCGACTCCGCTCCGCTGCGCGCAGGATGACGAGGGGTGAGTAGTTACGCCCGATGAACCAACGCCGATGGTCATCGCTCGGGTATCGAATCCAAATCTCGGCGTGGTAGCTCTCAGAGCCAGCCCTTGCGTTTGAAGTAAACATACGGCGCCACACCTGAGATAACCATCAACAGGATGGCAAGCGGATAGCCCCATTTCCAAGCGAGCTCTGGCATGAAATGGAAATTCATACCGTAGATGCTCGCGACCAGAGTCGGGGGCAGAAAGACCACGGCGGCGATGGAGAAGATCTTGATGATCTGGCTCTGCTCGATGTTGCTAAAGCCGATTGCCGCATCCATCAAGAAGTTCACCTTCTCGAAGAGGAAGGTATTGTGCGGCAGCAGTGAGTCCAGGTCGCGCAGCAGTTCGCGGACCCACTCCCGGTTGTCGGCCTCCAGATGGCCCCTGCGCAGCAGAAAGGTCAGCGCGCGCTGGGTATCCATCAGGCAGAGCCGGATCTTGCCGTTGATATCCTCCTGCCGGGTCAGCTCGTCGATCGCTTCCTCGAGGTTGACGTCGGAGTCGGCGAGCACCATCGTGCTGACCTGCTCGAGATCGGTATGCACCCGCTCCAAGCGGTCGGCTAGGTTCTCCACTTTGGTTTCAAACAGGCCTAGCAGCAAGGAGATTTCGTCCTCGGCCAGCCCCGGTTCGCGCCGGGCGCGCAAGCGCAGCAAGCGAAAGACCGACAGGTTGTGCTCATGTAGGGTGATGAGTCGGCCGCCGCTGACGATAAACGCTACGGTAGTACTCACCGGACGGCCATCGATATCCTGTAGAAACAGCGAATGCACGTGCAGACCGTCCTGGTCCTCATAGTAGCGCGCGCTGGCCTCGATCTCCTCGACGTCTTCCACGTCAGGCAGATCCTGTCGGTAGAGTGCTTCGACCTGCTCGCGTTCAGTGTCGTTGGGATCGGTCAAATCAATCCAGACCGCCTGGCGCAGGCTCTGGGAGTCAGTCGCCATCTGCAGCGCCTTGAGTATTCCGTTATCCAGGGCGAACGCATTGAGCATGGAAACCTCTCTCACGGTCAGCTTTGCGGCTCACAGGCCGAGCGGTACAGGCGCGCATTGGTGCCCGGCCAAGTATACGGCCCCTCCCCAGCATCCAGGAACTAGTGACTAGTGACTAGTGACTAGTCACCCGTCACCCGTCACCCGTCACCCGTAACCCGTCACTCGTCACCCGTCACCGGAACTGTCGCTCACTCCATGAATCGACCTTGGCCGAAATGTTTTGCGACACGATGCGTGTCGAGGAATTTTACGCTCGTCTTACCTCCATTTTATCTAATCCCGTTCCATCTAATCAGAGTTGCATCGTCGCTCGCATCCTCCGCGGAGCTGCGTACGCCTTTCGGTAACAGCGGCTGCTCGTCAGTGGAGTCAAGCACAGCTACTGCGCCACGGGTCCATCTGCGGCAATAGGGCGTGTCTTGCGTTCATCTTGCAGTGGACCTCGGCTCAAGCGCGGCGTTCTTTGGCCGTTATTGTTCACAACATGTTTGGGGTTGGACCCCTGCCGCTAGCCCGGCCAGCACGGGGTGGTGAGTAACCTGGGGCGGACTCGCCTGTTATCGGTCATCGGCAGGGGAGTCATATGGAGCTTGAAGGCCCCAGCGCAGACGCGACGGGCGAGCCTTATCGCACCTTCCATGATTACTTCGAGCTGATCCTTGGGGGTGCGAGGGGGAGTGGAGACATGATTCTGGAAGGGATATTCGGAAACTACCATCGGCGTCTGCTTCCCGTTTTGGGCTTTATCGAGTCGCTGTTGTTGGCGGCTTCCGTATACGCCGGTGTGTTCATCCGGTTCGGCGATGTTAGCGCGGCTTCCGTCAACGAGCGGCTGCCGATCTGGCCGAAGGCATTGACCTTCGTGGTGATCGCAATGGCCTGCCTGGTAGCGGTTGGGCTGTACAATCAAAGACTACGCGATGGCATACACGGTGTGCTCGTTCGCCTGGCAATAGCGCTGGTTTTCGCCAGCGCTCTCATGATGCTTCTGTTTTATGCGTTTCCGTCGCTCTTGCTGGGGCGCGGTGAGTTTGCCTATTCATTGCTGATCGCGTTCAACGCGCTTGCAGGGTTGCGCGCCGGCTATCTACGCTTGCTGCGTAAGGGCAATAATCGCCGCCGCGTTCTGGTGGTGGGTTCTGGCAAGCGAGCGAACCAGATCCTGTCATTTCGCCGCGCAACGGATTTTATCGGTGTCAACTTCCTCGGCTTCGTCCGCATGCCCGGCGATGCGGCGGTGGTGCCAGACAGTCGTTGTGTTGTTTTGGATCAGCCGCTTGCACTGTACGCCGCGCGCCACCACGTGGATCAAGTGGTCATCGCGGTAGACGATCGGCGTAAGGGATTGCCCATGGATGATCTCCTCGAGTGCCGTACGCACGGGATCGATGTCGTGGAGCTTGCGACCCTCATCGAGCAGGATTTGGGCCTGCTCAAGCTGGATGCTCTGGATGCCGAGTGGCTGATATTCTCTCCTGGGTTCAACCGGCGGCTACTGCGGCGGTGGGTCAAGCGACTATTCGATGTCGCCGCCAGCATCATGTTGCTGATTCTCGCGCTACCGGTCATGGCCATTACGGTGCTGGCTATTTGGTTGGAGGGCGCGGGGAGGGGGCCGGTGCTCTATCGGCAGATGCGCATCGGCGAGGAAGGTATTCCCTTTGAGCTCCTGAAGTTTCGCAGCATGGGGGTTAACGCCGAGAGCGACGGAAAAGCGCGCTGGGCATCTTCTCAGGATCGGCGCATCACTCGGGTGGGCGGGTTCATCCGTAAATACCGAATCGACGAGCTGCCGCAGATCTTGCACGTGCTCTCCGGCAGAATGAGCTTCGTCGGGCCGCGACCGGAGCGACCACAGTTCGTGTCCACGCTCTCAAGTACGTTCCCGTATTACTCCGAGCGTCATCGGGTGAAGCCCGGCCTGACCGGATGGGCGCAGGTGCGCTACCCCTATGGCTCCTCCGAGCGGGATGCGTTCGAGAAGTTGCAGTTCGATCTCTATTACGCCAAAAACCACAGTTTGCTATTCGATGTTAGTATTCTTTTACAAACTGTAGAGGTGGTGCTCTGGGGCAAAGGGGCGCGTTAGACCGATTGCCCCAGAACGCATGGAGTCAGCTAGGAAGGCTACCGACTTCTCGCCGATAGCCTCGTAATAGCACTTGTCAACGGAGTGGCGATACGGCTTATGTACGAGAGCTTTTTTGGCTTTACTGGCGATCCGTTCAGGCTGACACCCGATTATCGATTCTGCTTTCGCCACCGTGGCTTCCGCAAGGCCAAGGCCTACATGGAGTACGGCGTGCATCGGGCCGAAGGATTCGTCATGGTTACGGGGCGGCCTGGCACAGGTAAGACTACGCTCATCTATGACCTGCTGGCCGATCTTCGTAAAGAGCGGCTCAGGGTGATTCAGCTCAATAGCACCCAGTTAGAAGGCAGCGAGCTCATACGCATGATCGCCTTCAAGCTCTCGCTGCAGGCTGATCACCTCGACAAGGCGTCACTGCTGCGCCAGATCATTCGCAGTTTGGATCAGGATTACCGCTCTAAACGTCGGGCGATCCTGCTGGTGGATGAAGCCCAGGGGTTGTCGGAGTCGGCACTGGAGGAGCTGCGCTTCCTCACCAATCTGGAAAAGGAGGGTCAATCATTAATCCAGGTGTTCTTGATCGGTCAGGAGCCCCTGCGGGATATGGTGCGCAGGCCGGTCATGGAGCAGCTTCATCAGCGCATGATTGCCGCCAGTCATCTCTCGGCGCTAAATGAGAAAGAGACTGAGGCCTACATTTGCCACCGGCTCGGGCGTGTCGGCTGGCAGGGCAATCCGAGCTTCGAGCCGTCACTGTTCGCGATGATACATCGCCTGTCCGACGGTGTTCCCCGGCGCATCAATCAAGTGCTGAGCCGTTTGCTCATGTTCGGTTTCGTCGAGGAGAAACGAGATTTTCGGGCCGCTGATATGCGTGCAGTCATCGAGGATCTACGTGATGAGATGTTGCTTCCATGGGATATCAAAGACGTGGACAAACTGCTCGATGAATTGCCCGCAGCACCCGAGCCGGGCCGGAGCGAATGGGAGCGCTTTGATTCCGATGATGAGCTCTTGGGCGACGATGTAGCAGAAAACGACAGCTTAGCTCGTCGTGAGCCGCTGATCGGTGCGCGGCCTGAATCGGTTAGTTCCGATTGCGACTCATTAGCGTTCGCCTCGATGAATGATTCCCGCGGCGCATCGGCACGAAACCATGACGAGGCGAGCGGGACGGGGGCGCAGAATGTCATTCGTGCGCCTGTTGCGCAGCGGATGCTTGCACATGAGATCGAACCCGATCCGGATCAACGTCTCTTCCCTAGCGTTGACGGTTGGGCTGCAAGCGGTGGCTGGCGCCGGCGCAAGGGGCAGCGGCTGCTGTTCGGGCTGGCCGGATTCCTGTTGCTAGCAACGATTATTATTGCTGCTGGCAGTCAGCTACAGCTTTCTTTTGCGGAGAGCGGCATTGCTATCAGTGTTCCCGCGTTGGCCTTCGGCACGCAACCGGAGGATCGACATGACTTCACTGTCAGTAAGGCGGCTGTCGAGGACAACAGCGCGCCTCCTACCGTTGATCCTGCTCTGAACTGAGTCACATACCGGCCTCGATCCGGCCTGCGCCAAGCGGTTGCCAGGATGAGAGCGCCGGTATACGCCACCATGCGGGGTGCCAGCCTTGCTTAGGAAACGGCGTCTTACATGCGCTTTTCGCGCGCTTTGATGGGGTGACGGGGCATGGCGGTATCGGTTGCGGCCGTTAGCTACGGTGTTGCGACAGTTGCGTACATGCTGCTGCTTGCATTGCTGTTTGCGGGCTTGCGCGGATTTTCGCGCGGCGTCACGCTCCTGCTGGCCACCTTCCTGTGCGCTTGCTGGGGGGCGACATACACCATCAGCAGTCAGTGGTCGTTCGCCGCGTTGCGCTGGCTCATTCCGATGTTCGAGTTCCTGCGCTGGACCGGTTGGTTTTGCTTCGTGGCGATGCTGCTGCGTTTATCGTCGCCGCAAGCGATGCGGCAATCGTTGCGCGCAGATCCTTGGGTGCTGCTAACGGGGTTCGCCGTGCTGCTCGCCGGCTGTTCGCTGGCGGCGCTATCGGGCTATTCCTCGGGCCTGCCTGCGTTCCTGGGAATCGCCGGCATGTTGCTGGTGAGCCTGTTTGGCATGGCGCTGATCGAACAGCTCTATCGCCGGGTAGAGCCGGGCCAGCGTTGGGGAATCAAGCATCTCTGCCTCGGGCTTGGGGTCGCATTCGCGTTCGACTTCTATTGCTATGCCGACGGGCTGCTATTTGCCGGGTTAAACGCTCACATCTTGGCCGCGCGGGGATTCGTCAATGCCCTAGCCGTCCCTCTGATTGCCGTCTCTGCGGCGCGCAATCCGAAATGGTCATTGCATATCGGTGTTTCCCGCCGCATGGTCGTCGACTCGGTTGTTATAACCGGGGCCGGTGTCTACCTGCTGCTCATGGCTATCGCCGGCTATTCCATTCGCTATGCCGGTGGCAATTGGGGCCATGCCCTGCAGATCGTCTTTCTGGCCGGGGCGCTGCTGGTGTTCTTGGCGGCGCTATTCTCCGGCAGCCTACGCGCTTGGATACGCATATTCATCTCCAAACACTTCTTTTCCTACAAATACGACTATCGCCAAGAGTGGCTGCGCTTTATCCGCACGCTCTCCACAAACGGCCATGGAGAGCCGCTACGGGTACGCGCGATTCGCGCGATCGCGCAGCTAGTCGATAGCCCCAGTGGGGCTTTGTGGAGCGCGAACGAGCAGGGTAATCTCATCTTGGCGGCAACCTGGAACATCTCGTTTCCGGGCACCCTGACGGAGCCCGCCGATACTTCATTGGTGCGCTGTCTCAGAAGGCATGAGTGGATCGTTGAACTTAATGATTACCGTAGGCACCCGGAACGCTATGGCGAGTTATTGCTGCCGGATTGGCTCGGCAGGGTTCGCGATCCGTGGTTGATCGTGCCTTTGTTGCAGCAGGATAGTCTGCAGGGCTTCGCGGTGCTCAGCCGACCCAAGGTAGCGCGGGAAATCAACTGGGAGGACCGCGATCTGCTCAAGACCGCCGGGCGCCAAGTCGCAAGCTATGTCGCGCACTTGGATGCGACCGATGCGCTCATCGATGCCAGGCAATTCGATGCATTCAATCGATTGTCCGCCTTCGTTGTGCACGATCTGAAGAACGTCTCGGCGCAGCTGTCGTTGATAACCGCCAATGCCGCGAAGTACCGCGCCAATCCAGAGTTCGTCGCGGACGCCTTTCAAACGATGGAAAGCGCTACGCAGCGGATGGACCGTGTGCTTGCGAATCTGCGCAAACTCGATGCGCCGCTGGCAACGGTGGAGCAGGTCGATATTGGCGAGTTGGTAGGGGAGGTCGCTAGTAGTCTAGCGCAAGGTCGCCCCGCACCACGGGTGCGGATCACTACCCCTGGGCTGATCGTGAATTGCCCGCGTGGGCGCCTGGTAACCGTTTTGGAGCATCTGGTGTGCAATGCGCAGGACGCGACCCCTCCTGACGGAGATATTGAGCTTAGTGTTGCGCGTGAAGCCGGGTGGTGTCGTTTGGAGGTGCGGGATACTGGCGCGGGTATGGCCGAAGAGTTTATCCGCGAGCGCTTGTTCCGTCCTTTTGCGACCACCAAAGGCAATGCCGGCATGGGAATTGGGGTGTTTGAGGCCCGACATTTCGTCGAGGGGATCGGAGGTCTAATGGATGTGATCAGTGCCCCAAATGAGGGAAGTTGCTTTGTGCTACGTTTGCCGCTGCACGAGTCGGCCCCCGTCGTGCCGATGGGGGACGCAAATCGGGAGGTATTGCGTGGCTAACCCGCAGCCGAAGTTACTGATTGTCGAGGATGACGCCGGTCTGCAACGCCAGCTCAAATGGTGCTTCAGTAACTATCATGTATTCATGGCATCCACTCGAGAGGAGGCCATGCGTATCGTCGATTTGCACGAGCCCCCAATCGTGCTGCTGGATCTCGGCCTACCGCCGGATGCGGCGAATGCCTCGGAGGGGCTACGGGCGTTGGAGGAGATCCTGGTTCGGTCACGGGATACGAAAGTTATTGTCGTCACTGGCAACGACGAGCACGCGACGGCTCTGCGAGCCGTGGCCGCGGGTGCCTACGATTTCTATCAAAAGCCGGTGGATGCGGAGGTGCTGCGCCTGATTGTCGATCGGGCCAAGAACCTCTATGAGCTACAGTTAGAACACCGTCGTCTGATCGAGGTGCCAGAGAATCCGCTCGAGGGTATCGTGGCCACCTCGCCCCAGATGCTGCAGGTCTGCCGCATGATCGAGCGCGTGGCGCCAGTCAATGCCACGGCGCTGCTCATCGGCGAAAGCGGGACCGGCAAGGAGGTGCTCGCGCACGCGCTGCACCGGCTTAGCCCCCGCGCGGCAGAGCGCTTCGTCGCCATCAATTGCGCCTCCATCCCGGAAGCGCTGTTAGAGAGCGAGCTGTTCGGCTACGAGCGGGGCGCATTCACGGGCGCGAATCGGCAGACCATCGGTAAGATCGAATATGCCAATCGTGGCACGTTGTTCTTGGATGAAATTGGCGACCTGCCGCTTCCGCTTCAGGCCAAGCTGCTGCGCTTTCTGCCGGAGCGGGTGATCGAGCGCCTGGGAGGGCGGGGCGAAATACCGGTTGATGTGCGTGTCGTCTGCGCCACCAACCGCGATCTCAAGGCCATGATAGAGGATGGCAGCTTTCGCGAGGATCTCTATTACCGTCTCAGCGAGATTACGGTGGGCATTCCAGCGCTGCGTGAGCGCGATGGGGATGCGACATTGCTGGCGCATACATTTCTGCGCAAGTTTGCTGAGCGGGATCGCTGCGGTCTCAAAGGATTCTCCCACGATGCGCTGGTTGCGATCGAGGCCTACGATTGGCCGGGGAACGTTCGTGAGCTGGAGAATGTGTTGCGCCGTGCCGTAATCATGGCGAGCCATGACAGCATAACGGCCGCTGACCTGGGTTTGCCCTATAGAGAAGTGGAAGCCTCACCGCTGAAGCTGCGCGAAGCGCGCGAACAAGTCGAGCGCAGCACGGTGGCGCGAGCGCTCGGCCAGACAAACGGCAACCTTGCGCGCGCAGCCGAGCTACTTGGTATCAGCCGCCCTACGCTGTACTCGCTGCTCAGCAAATACGGCCTCAAAGTCAGCGTGACGGCGGGGTAGGGTGACAGCAATGCTTCGAGTCTGGACGATGCAAGGTCCGCGCGCTCAAGTCGCTGCGATCGCGATCCTGATTTCATCGTTGATCCTGCCGCTTGCAGCGTGTGATCTGTTTGGCTCGCAGACACCCGCGCAGCATATTCAGGATGCCATTGCATACCGCGATAAGGGTGAGTTCAACGCGGCCATCATCGAGCTGAAAAACGCACTTCAGCAGAGCCCAGACAACGCCAAGGCCCGAGTTCTGTTAGGAAGAACCTACGTCGAGAACGGACAGGGACTGGCAGCGGAGAAAGAGCTGCGCCGCGCGGTTTCCCTCGGCGTGGCAGAAGTAGAGGTTGCCCCGGATTTGGCCAGGGCCTTGCTCATGCAAGGCCGTTACCAAGATGTGCTCGATACGCTCAAAGCGAACCAGCAGCCGAATGCCCCTCGGCGCGCAGAGGCTTTGATCACTAAAGGGGATGCTGAGCGGGCGTTGGGCAAAATTAAGCTTGCCTGCGCCGACTACCAGCAGGCCTCCAAGTTAGATGCGCAGAACCTCGCGGCCGAGCTTGGGCTCGCCAGTTGTGACGCGCTGCAGGGTCGGATCGAGCAGGCCAGGGCGCGAGTCAAGAGCCTTTTGCAGCAACACCCGAAGCACGTCCAGGGCTGGATCATGCTCGGTGGCATCGAAGCCGACGCAAAGCTAAACCAGGCTGCGATCGACGCCTTTAGCAAGGCCTTGGAGGTCTCGCCCAAGCAGCCCGGTGCCTTGCTCGGGCGGGCGCGAATCGAGCTGGGCGAAAATCAGCTCGATGCGGCGCAATCGGACATCGATGTGCTGCACGAGCTGGCACCTTCCTCGGTGCAGGTGAATTATCTGCTTGGCTCCTTGCGATTCCGTCAAGGACGTCTCGACGATGCGGCCGTTGCCTATCAGGAAGCATTAAGGGCCAGCCCCGACTTCGCTCCAGCCATCCTTTGGCTTGGTTTGACTCACTATGCGCAGCACAACTATGAGCAGGCGATTCAGGGATTTTCCAGGTTTCTGCAGAACTATCCCAATGCGGTCCGTGTCAAGGTGCTGCTGGCGCGTAGCCAGAGTCACGTTGGCGGCGCTGATGCGGCGGTCCAGACCATACGACAATTGCAGGGCCTAGACATTGAAGATCCGAAACTTCTGGCTGCGATCGGGCAGGCCGCGTTGTCGGCGGGCGATAGCGATATCGGTCGGCATTACCTCGAACAAGCGGTAGCGCAGGCGCCCAAGGACGCGGTGTTTCGAACCGCTCTAGCCCGTGTGCTGTTGCAGAGCGGGGATGCGAAGCAGGCGATCGAAGAGCTGGCCACAGCGTCGGAGCTTGATCAGAAGGATATCCGTGCCGATGTCGCACTCATCCGTATGCTCATCGCCAAGCGGCAGTTGGACCAAGCCTTGCCAGCCATCGAGCGCCTGGAGAAAAAGCGTCCAGGCAGCGATATCCCCCACGTGCTGCGTGGTCTGGTGTCTCTTCTGAAGAAGGACAACGACAAAGCGCAGAAGGAATTCGAGGCTGCGCTCAAGAAGGATCCCAACAGTATTGCCGGACATCATGGATTGGCTCTGCTTGCCGTCCAGAGACAGGATTTTACTGCCGCAAATGAGCATTACCAGGCGGTATTGGATTCGCACCCGGGTAACCTACAAAGCGAGCTGGCACTTGCCGGCCTCGCGGCGCAATCGGGCGAGCGCGCACGAACCCTGAGCTGGCTCGAGCAGGCGGTCAAGGACAACCCGAAATCCGCTATCGCCGCAGGGCTATACGCCAGGGCGCTGCTCGCTCAAGGGAAAGCGAAGAGAGCGGGGCAGGTCACGCAAGAGGCTCTGAAGGCCAATCCCAAGCATGCGGGACTGCTCTATATTCGCGCAGCGGCTCTGCTGGCAGAGGGGGAGAATCAGGCGGCGGCCCGAACTTATCAAGAGCTGATCGACGCAAAGCCTGATTTTGTTCCAGCCCGCATACAGCTTGCGCGGGCGCGGGCACGCCAAGGCGATAC
>JAKDMK010000281.1 GCA_030452365.1 Nitrococcus sp. | reverse complement strand
GGCACCGACCAGGGCGGCCAATACCTCCTGACCGTCAATGCCAAGGACGTGGTCGTGCAGCATTACGTCAAGATCGGGCCGTCGGTCGACGGGATGCTAGTCATAGAAGACGGCATCGGGGCCGACGAGCGGGTGGTGGTGAGCGGCATACAACGCGCGATACCTGGCGCCAAGGTGGCGCCGGAGCAGGCGGCCACCAAGGCGTCAGATGCCACCGCGACGCCCTCCACCAGCAACAGCCCAGCGCCGGCGGGCAACGCGCCTGCTAAGCGGTAGCAAAGCGATGATCTCCCGCTTCTGTATCGAGCACCCGGTTTTTTCCAACGTCATCGCAATGATCATGCTGCTCCTGGGCGGTGTGGCACTGCTCGATCTGCCGGTGGCTCAATACCCGCCGATTACGCCGCCGACCGTGCAGGTCACTACCCGTTATCCCGGCGCCAGCGCGCGCACCGTCGTCGACACCGTGGCACTGCCAATCGAGCAGCAAGTCAACGGGGTCGAGGGCATGATCTACATGCAGTCGACCAGCGCCAGCGACGGAACCTACTCGCTTAACGTCACGTTCGAGATCGGCACCGACCCCGACTTTGCCCAAATCCTGGTGCAAAACCGCGTGGCGAGCGCGCTGGCGGCGCTGCCCCAACCGGTCCAGGCGCAGGGGGTGACAACGGCCAAGCGCTCTGCGTCGATCCTGGAGATTATTACCCTGACCTCACCCGACGGCCGCTATGACAGCCTGTTCCTCAGCAATTATGCGACCATCAATCTCAAGGACGCGATCTCGCGCCTGCCCGGAATCGGCAACGTCACGATCTTCGGCGCCGCCCAGTATGCCATGCGCATCTGGCTCGACCCGGACGCACTGCAGGCGCGGGGCCTCGTGCCGAGTGACGTAATCCAAGCGGTCCAACAGCAGAACGAGCAGGTCACCGCGGGCCAGATCGGCATGCCGCCGGCGCCCCAACAGCAAGCGTTCCAATACACCGTCAACGTGCGCGGGCGCATCGCCCAGGCGGCCGAGTTCGAGGACATCATCGTCAAGGCCGAGGCGGGCGAGGGCGGTAGGATCACGCGCGTGCGTGACGTCGCCCGGGTCGAGCTCGGGGCGCAGAGCTATAACCAGATCTTCCGGGTGGACGGCCAGCCGTCGGCCGGCCTTGCGATCTCCCAACTGCCGGAGGCCAATGCGCTCGACGTCGCGGCCGAGGTCTCCGCCACCATGGAGCGAATGAGCAAGTCGTTCCCGCAGGGCGTGACCTACGCCATCCCGTTCGACACGACGCGCTTCGTGCAGGCGTCGATCGATGAGGTGTGGCACACGCTCGGCGAGGCCGCGGTGCTGGTGCTGATCGTTATCTTGGTCTTCCTGCAGGACTGGCGCGCCACGCTGGTGCCGGCGACGACCGTGCCGATCAGCATCATCGGCACGTTCGCGGCAATGGCCGCGCTCGGCTTCTCCATCAACCTCATGACGCTATTTGCCATCGTGCTGTCCATCGGGATCGTGGTCGACGATGCCATCGTCATCGTCGAGGGTGTCACCGGGCACATCGAGCAAGGAATGCCGGCTAAGCAGGCGGCGATCAGGGCCATGGAGGAGCTGCTCGGCCCGATCATCGGCATCACCCTGGTGCTGATCTCGGTCTTCCTGCCAGCCGCCTTCCTGCCCGGCCTCACAGGCCAGCTCTACCGTCAATTCGCCCTGGTAATCGCGGTCACGGCGCTGATTAGCGCGATCAACGCCGCAACCCTAAAGCCTACCCAGTGCGCGTTGTGGCTGCGCCCGCCACCGCCGCGGCGCAATGCGTTCTACCGCGGATTCAATCGGGCGTTTGCCCTCATCGAACGCTGGTACGTCGCCCTCGTCGGCCGAATGGTCGCTCGCGCCGGGGCCATGGTTTGCATCGGTATTATCCTTGTCGGCCTTGCAATCTTCGGGCTCGCACGGCTACCGACGGGGTTTCTGCCAATCGAGGATCAGGGCTACCTGCTCGTCGCTGTTCAGCTTCCCGATGGCGCATCACTCCAGCGCACGCAAAAAGCGCTGACCGAGGTCACGCGCATCGCCCACAACACGCCGGGTGTCGAGCGGGTGGTTACTATCGCCGGCGTCTCCGCGCTCGACAACAACGCGACCCTGGCGAACGCCGGCGTGGCCTACGTGATCCTTGAGGACTGGAGCGAGCGTGGGGCCAAGGAGGGCTTGCTGGCGCTCTACACAGGCCTGCAAGCGGCGCTTGAGAGGCTGTCGGACGGGGTTGGGTTCGTGCTCGTGCCGCCGGCGATTCAGGGCATCGGCAATGCCAGCGGTTTTACCATGCAGGTCGAGCTGCGTGACAGCAGCTTCGATCTGGTCAAGCTCGAGAACGCCACACAGGCGGTCGTCAAGGCCGCCGGTACCCAGTCCGAACTGCGGCATCTGAGCAGCTCTTTCCGTGCGGAGGTGCCGCAGGTTTTCGTCGACATCGACCGGGTAGCCGCGGAAACCCTGCAGGTTCCGGTTGGGGCGGTGTTCGACGTGATCGAGACCTACCTTGGCTCCAGCTACATCGGCCAACTCAACCGCTTCGGGCGCACGTTCCAGGTATACGCCCAAGCCGATGCGGCGGATCGCGCCGATCCCGAGGCAATCCGCAGGCTTAGGGTTCGCAACGCGGGCGGGGACATGGTGCCCGTCGGCGCGTTCGCCGATGTGCGCTCGGTCACCGGTCCCTCGCTGATCAGCCTCTACAACCTCTACCCGACCGCGACCATCCAGGGCGCCGCCGCGCCCGGCTTCAGCTCCGGGCAGGCGCTGGCACTCATGGAGCAGATTGCCGCACAGACGCTTCCGCCCGGCATGGACTACGAGTGGACGGCCATGTCGTTCCAGGAGAAGCAGGTCGGCGCGCAGGCTTACTACGTCTTCGCCCTGGCGCTCACGCTTGTCTGGCTCGTGCTGGCCGCGCAGTACGAGAGCTGGACCGCTCCGGGCGCCGTCATACTCGCCGTGCCGCTCGCACTGTTGGGTACGGTCGCCACCCTAAGTGCGCTTGGCGTCGCCAACAATCTCTACGTTCAGATCGGCCTCGTATTGCTGATCGCGCTTGGCAGCAAGAATGCCATCCTGATCGTGGAATACGCGCGCGAGCTTGCCGGCAAATCGATCCACGAGGCCGCAGTCGAGGCGGCACGCCGGCGTTTCCGACCAATCCTGATGACCTCGTTTGCTTTCATCCTGGGTGTCCTGCCGCTGGTGCTTGCCAGCGGTGCGGGTGCCAGCGCCCGCAAGTCGATCGGGATCACCGTGTTCAGCGGCATGCTCGCCTCGACCTGCCTCGCCGTCCTGTTCGTGCCACCCCTGTTCGTCGTGCTGCGGAGCTTTGACGAATGGCGCGTGGCACGCAAGACTGCTCGCAAAGCGTGACGGGGCCGCTGGCAGCCAGAGCCGAGTCCGTGTCGATACGCGCGCGCCTGGCGCACGCAAACGATGCTACCTGCCCTTCGATCCGCTCGGCAGGACCCCTACGCGACGCCCCGCGAGTGAAGACTCATGCGTGCCCGCGAACCCCATGGATTCCATGAGACCACGCACCGCTCAGCTCTTCGTACAATCGAACTTAATGTAAATGTAGTCCTCTTCGCTGGCCCACGCGTTGCGACCGAGGGATCGTCCGCCGGGAAAAGCGGCTCCTTGAGCCAGACGACGTGGCCGCTGTAAACACCCTGCGCGTCTGAAATTTGCACTTTGGATGCGCCGCCATCGATCAACCAGGTACCGAGAATCGCGTCGCCAGCGTCAGCCGAAAAGGCCGCGACCGGAATGGCGAGGACGACAAAGAACACGCTAAGAATCAATACACGCATTCCGCCTCCTCGAAGTTGTACGCGAATGGCAAGCTGCGGCTGGCGTTTCCGGATGGACTCGCCCACGCCGGACGCACGGTAGGCGGAGAATACAGATACCTGCTTCGTCTATTGGTGTTAACGCGCCATCCAAAGACCGCCAATTGCGGATTCACCATAACAAGCGATCACTTTCCCGACCCGTACTAACTCTCTAGGCTTGAGCGCCATTTGCGTCAGGCTTAGCGAGGCGGCATCGCAATGGCGGCATGAAAAAGCGAACAAACTATGTTGACAAACACCGGGTCGCGCGCAAACGCCCAAACCAGCAGGCAATAATGATCTGCTCCCCCGCTTCCGCCG
>JAKDMK010000280.1 GCA_030452365.1 Nitrococcus sp. | reverse complement strand
CGGTATAGCTGCCGATTCGAATCACTCGTAGTGATTGAAATCGCTGTAGTAGCCGCTGTTGTACTGACGCTGGACGCGCAGCTTGGCGGCGATGAAGTCCTTGTGCTCCACGTGCAATAGGCCGGCGATCTTGCGCACCAAGTGTTCCTCGTAGCGGTCCATTTCGGTATCGGCGAGGCAGACACGCCACAGCAGCTCCACCAATTGACACTTTTCAGCGTAACCGTACTGCTCGTTTATAAGATTGGTGAACTCAAAGTTATCCGTCGCCTCATGCGCCTCGTGATCGGCGAGTTCGATCAGCGCGATGGTCTCCTCATCCGTGAGATCGAATACCTCGCGGATGCCCTCGTGTATGGCCTGAAACTCGACGCTGTGGCGTTCATTGTCGGCCTGCGCCATTTCAATGAGCAGTGCCGCGGTCGCAAGTTGAAGTCTACGCTGGGCGGAATCGTGGTTGGTAGCACTATCGGGGCTGATATGACTGGTGTAGAAGTGCTTGATAGCCTCGAGCATGACGGCTCCCGTTGTTCTCTCACGTAGCGTCCAATACCTCTGTCACTTCGATGCGGCGCAGCGCCTAATCGGCTTGCAAATACTATTGACTGCATCGGAAACTGATTCAAGCCTCGAGCACGTTGCGCTCGACGCCTGTCCGCCGCGGCAAAGCTCTATTCCGGGCAGGCGGGCTGAACACAAAGGAATTGCATGGAAATTGTGTATTGGATCGGTGTCATTGCGAATGCCCTGCTCGCAACCGGCACCGCCCTGCACGCATTGCTGAATAAGCACGAGCCGGCGGCGGCGTTTGGCTGGATCGCCGTGTGCCTGCTGTTTCCCGTCATCGGGCCAATGCTCTACTTCCTCCTCGGCATTAACCGCATCCACATGCGTGCCCGCGCGTTGCGCGCCGAAGAGGCGCGTCCCTTGCGGGGTTTAACGGAGATCGATCGCAACAGCCGGGTACACCTTGAGTTCTCGCAGCAGGCCCGGATCTCTAGCGCTGTCACTGGGCTGCCGCTGCTGCCAGGCAACCGGATTGATACTTTGCACAACGGTGACAGCGCCTACCCCCGGATGCTCGATGCAATCGAGCACGCGCGGCGAACGGTATTTCTGTCAACGTACATCTTCGAGAGCAACCGCACCGGGAAGCAGTTCACAGATGCATTGGCACAGGCAGTCTCGCGCGGGGTGGATGTCCGCGTCCTGCTCGACGGGGCCGGCGAGTGGTATTCACTGCCGCGCATCCGCCCCATCTTGCACCGGCGCGGAGTTCGCGTCGCCGTGTTCCTGCCGCCGCGCCTGCTGCCGCCGCGCCTGCTGCTCAACCTGCGCAACCACCGCAAGATCCTCGTCGTAGACGGTGATGTCGCCTTCATCGGCGGCATGAACATCGGCGATCGACACTTGATTCATCGACACGACGGCCGGCGGGGCATCACGGATATGCATTTTCGCATCGAGGGCCCAGTGGCGCGCCAAATCGAGTCGGTCTTCCTCAGCGATTGGCTTTTCACTACGGGCGATAGCCGCTCTCCCCAGCACCCGCCTGCCGTCGCCGCGGGCAACGCCTTCTGCCGGGCCATCATCGATGGACCCAATGAGAGCCTCAACCGGCTGTCCATGGTGCTGGTCAGCGCCATCGCCGCGGCCCGTCACCATATTGCCATCATGACGCCGTACTTCCTGCCACCACGCGAGCTGATTGCCGCGTTGCAGGCGGCCGCAATTCGTGGGATCCGGGTGGATATCGTGCTGCCGGAGCGTAATAACATCCCCTTCATGCACTGGGCGACCCGCAACATGCTCTGGCAGCTGCTCAAGTGGGGTATCCACGTCTACTACCGGCCCCCGCCGTTCAGCCATACCAAGCTGCTCGTCGTCGATTACCACTATGCGCAGATTGGCTCGGCAAACCTCGATCCGCGCAGCCTGTACCTGAATTTCGAGCTGGTGGCGGAAGTCTATGACCCGGCCGTTGCCGGTGGGCTCGTCCGCCACGCCGAACAGGTACGTCTGCGTAGCCGCCTGGTCACGTTGAAGGAGCTCAATGAGCGGCCGTTCCCGGCCCGACTGCGGGACGCTTTCTGCTGGCTGTTCACACCGCATCTGTGAGCTTGGGTAACCCACGCGGCAGATCAGGCATCGCCGGTGCCGTAGATCGGCGTCCGGCGCCGGTCGCCAAACTCCAGCATGCGCCGCAACGCGACGCGCGCGCGTGCGGCGATAGCCGGCTCGACAAAGATCTCGTTGTCCAAGTGCTCCAACGCACGCGCGAGATTACGCAGTCCGTTCATCGCCATCCAAGGACAATGCGCGCAGCTCTGACAGGTGGCGCTCTTGCCCGCGGTCGGCGCCTCCAGCAGCAGCTTCTCCGGTGCCGCTTGGCGCATCTTGTGAAAGATGCCGTTATCCGTTGCGACAATGAATGCCGGCGCCGGCATCTCCACGACCGCTTTGAGCAGCTCCGTGGTCGAGCCGATCCGATCGGCCTGCGCAATCACCGCGGCCGGCGATTCGGGGTGCACCAACACCTTGGCTTGCGGGTATTGCGCTCGCAGTTGCTGCAATTCGCGCGCCTTGAACTCCTCGTGGACGATGCAAGCACCCTTCCAGAGCAGCATATCGGCACCGGTTTGGCGGCGGACGTAATCACCCAGGTGGCGATCCGGTGCCCAGAGGATTCTCTCTTTCTGGGCATGCAGATGGCGTACGACATCGACGGCGATACTCGAGGTCACGACCCAGTCCGCGCGGGCTTTGACGGCGGCGCTGGTATTGGCATAGACGACCACTGTGCGATCGGGGTGCTGATCGCAGAAGTTGGCGAACGCAGCGGGCGGACAACCGACATCGAGCGAGCAGGTGGCCGCGAGCTCCGGCATGATCACCCGCTTCGCCGGGGTGAGGATCTTGGCCGTCTCCCCCATGAACCGAACGCCCGCCACCACCAGGGTTTGGGCCGGGTGCTCGGCGCCGAAGCGAGCCATATCGAGGGAATCAGAGATATGTCCCCCAGTCGCCTCGGCAAGGGTCTGAATATCTGGTGCGGTATAGTAATGGGCCACGAGCACCGCGTTGCGCTTGGCCAGCAACGCCTTGATCCGCTCGTGCAGGGACTCGCGCTCGTGAGCGGTGAGGGTCTCGTCGGCCTTGAACGGCTCCTCTCGGAAGAAGGGCTGCGCCTGCTCCAGCCGTATGGTTTGCGCCTCGGTCATGAGAGCACCTTACTTACTTAACGATCTCGACACACCCAGGCTCCCTAATACGGTACAGTCGGGCGGGCCGGTGATTGCCGCCGCGCCAGCTCTCGCCGGTCGGCTCGATGCAGCGTAACGCCTGCATGCGCTTGCGGAAGTTGCGCTTGTCCAGCGGCCCGCCCAGTATCATCTCGTAGACCGCCTGCAGATGACTCAACGTGAAGCGATCGGGCATGAGCTGCAAAGCGATGGTCGAGTATTGGAGCTTCGCCGCCAGTCGGCAGAGCGCCGTTTGCACAATCTCGCCATGATCCAAAGCCAGCACCGGCAGCGCGCGCGCAGGCCACCAGGCGGCCTCTGAAGGCAGGGTCGCGCGGCTCTGCCACCGCAGCAGCGCGAGATGCGCCACGGACAGCACCCGCCCGCGCGGATCGCGATCCGGCCGGCCGAAGGTGTAGAGCTGCTCCACGTACAGCTTGCGCAACCCTGACGCCTCATCCAGCCATCGCCGCGCCGCCGCCTCTAGCGGCTCGTCAACGGCAAGCAACCCGCCCGGCAACGCCCAGCAGCCATCGAACGGCGGCCGCGGGCGGCGCACCAGCAATACCGCCAGATCCTCCTCGCGTGCGGTGAACAGCACCACGTCGGTCGCCACCTTGAAATCGCCGGCAACTACCATGCCGGTGGCGAGGCTTTCCAGCTCATCCTCCCGTGCCCACATGTGGCCATGTTAGTGTCGTAACGACACTATGTCAATAAAATGATGTTCGGGGCGATTCCGGGGACGTGTGGAGCGGGGCGCTGTCGAATGGAAAAGACGAACAGGCGGTTTATACTTCCTATACGCTGGCCATCTCGCCGATGGTAGCCTTGCGCCAAGCTATGGGGACCACCCATGCCGCCGAACGATGACCCTCATGACGCGCGCCCGCCAGACGACGCTACCGGCGCGCGCGAGCGTAACCCAGAAATTCTCATCGACCACATCAG
>JAKDMK010000279.1 GCA_030452365.1 Nitrococcus sp. | reverse complement strand
GCGCCGCTCCCACACGCTGAATGCGCCGCCTGCAGAAGCAGCCTGACAATCGCTTCTCTCGGATCGCCTCCCGGAGTATGCTCCCGTCAGGGTGGGTGGTTTGCCAGGGCGCAATCGGGGATAACCACATGGATCATGCCGCTTTCATGCGCCGCGCCATCGAGCTCTCGCATGAGAAAATGAACGCGGGCGTTGGTGGGCCTTTCGGGGCAGTGATCGTACGCAATGATGGAACGGTGATCGCGGAGGGATGGAATCGGGTCTGGAGCGCGATGGACCCGACCGCGCACGCGGAGATGGTAGCCATTCGCCGCGCCTGTCGAGCGCTCGGAACCTATTATCTGGCGGACTGCTCGATCTATACCAGCTGCGAGCCCTGCCCCATGTGTCTGGGAGCGATCTACTGGGCGCGGCTGCAGGTTATCTACTACGCCAACACGCGCACCGATGCCGCCGCGATCGGCTTTGATGATAGCTTTGTCTACGATGAGATCGCGCGGCCACCGTCCGAGCGCAGCGTGCCGGCACTGCGCCTGCTCGGCGATGAGGCCGCGGCCGTATTCCAAGCCTGGCAAGAGAAAGCCGATAAGACTGTGTATTGATGCAGGCGCCTGGTTTCGCCATCAGCCCTGCTTCCGGGGGGAGGATCGAACCCGTGACCCGTACCGACAGCCATGATCGGGGGCAGGCGCTCGATGCGTTCATCAAGGCCATGCCAAAGGTCGAACTGCATCTGCATATCGAGGGGACATTAGAGCCGGAGAGCGTGTTTCGCTTTGCCCGGCGCAACGCAGTGGCGCTTGACTTCGACAACGTCGAGGCGTTGCGGCGAGCTTACGAGTTCGAGAACCTGCAGTCGTTTCTGGACCTGTACAACGCGACCATGGGCGTGCTCTGCACGGAGGAAGATTTTTTCGATCTCACCTGGGATTATCTGGCGCGGGTTGCCAAACAAAATGTAGTCCACACGGAGATCTTCTTCGATCCCCAGGGCCATACCCGCCGGGGAGTTCCGTTTGCGACCGTGGTTGCCGGCATCACCCGCGCTCTGGAGGCTGGGCAGCAGCGCTACGGCATCAGCTCTCGGCTCATTCTCTGCTTCTGGCGCCATCTGAGCGAGGAAGAGGCGTTCGCCACCTGGGAGCAGGCCCAACCCCACCTCGATCGCATCACGGCCGTCGGGCTCGATTCCAGCGAACTGGGCCATCCGCCGGAGAAGTTTCAGCGCGTCTACGCCGCGGCCCGTGCCGCGGGGCTAAAGGCCGTGGCCCATGCCGGCGAGGAGGGCGGACCCGACTATATCTGGGGCGCCCTAGATACGCTGCATGTCGATCGCATCGACCACGGTGTGCGCTGCATCGAGGACGGCATGCTGGTCGAGCGTCTTGTGCGCGAGCAGATCCCGCTCACGGTCTGCCCACTGTCGAACCTGCGCTTGCGCGTGGTAAAGAACATGGCATCGCACAATCTGTCCAGAATGCTGGCGCTGGGTCTTTGCGTTTGCGTCAACTCGGACGATCCCGCCTACTTCGGTGGCTATATGACCGAGAATTTCCTCGCCGTGCGTAAAGCGCTCGAGCTGGTCCCGGCGCAAGTGCTCGCATTGGGGCGCAATGCGATCGACGCGAGCTTCCTCACCGTGGACGACAAAGCCGCTTTACACCGGCGTTTGGAGGCGGCCGCCGATGAGCATGGTTTCAGCCCAGGCGGATGACAAGTGGATTTACTGATGTTGCGCAAGCATTGTCAGCTCGAGGCCGTGCGAGCAAATGGCGGTACAGCAAACCAATACCTATCTCGGCTGACGCGGGCTGCGCAAAGCCTGGGAGTCAGATCCATCCACGATTTGCACTTGAGCGGAGGAACATCATGGCCAGGGGAGTCAACAAAGTCATCCTCATCGGCAATCTTGGCGCCGACCCGGAGGTGCGCTACTCGCCGTCCGGCAGCGCCGTTACCAATATCCGCATGGCTACCACGGACCAGTGGCGTGACCGCCAGAGCGGTGAGCGGCAGGAGCGCACCGAATGGCACCGGGTGGTCTTCTTCAGTCGTCTGGCTGAGATTGCCGGTGAGTACCTGCGCAAGGGCTCCAAGGTCTATATAGAAGGCCGCCTGCAGACGCGCAAGTGGCAGGGCCAGGATGGGCAGGATCGCTATACCACCGAGATCGTGGCGAACGAAATGCAAATGCTCGACGGCCGCGGTGAGGCGGCTGGGAGCGAATACAGCCGGGATGCTGATGGTAATGGCGACCGGCAGCCGAGTCAGCCCGAGCGGCAGGCCGAGCCGCAAGAGGACTTTGATGACGATATACCGTTTTAACCCGATCATTTCGTCAATCCGCTAGGCGGGGTGCCGTTCAGGGCATGCGAGTCGTCTCCCTCCTACCCTCGGCCACGGAAATCGTCTATGCAATTGGCAGGCAGGACGATTTAGTAGGGGTTTCGCATGACTGTGATTTCCCTGCGGCAGTTGCGGCCACACCGCGCGTGACGAGCTGCGAGCTTGCGGCTGGGGATATCGGAAGCGCGGTAATAGACCGCTGGGTGAGCGAGCGCTTGGCGCAAGGCGAGCCGCTGTTCCATCTTGATCGGCACCTGCTCGAATCATTGCGCCCGGAGCTTATTCTGACGCAGAGCCTTTGCCGGGTCTGTGCACCTGCCGCCGAGAGCGTCGCCGAGATCGCCGCGACCTTGCCGGGGCCGCCGCGTATCCTGAACTTAGAGGCCTCCACGCTCGCCGGTGTGCTCGATACAATTGAGCAGGTTGCCACGGCGCTCGGGGTGGCGCGGCAAGGGGGGCGACTGATCGGCGAGCTACAACAGCGGGTGGCGGCGGTGGTGAATCGTGTGGCGCGGAGCGAGCGCAATCCCCGGGTCGCGCTGTTGGAATGGCTGGACCCAGTATACTGCGCCGGCCACTGGACTCCAGAGATCATCACTATAGCCGGCGGCATCAATGTCCTAGGCGAGATGGGCGAGCCCTCGGCGCGGGTGGATTGGCGCTCGCTCCGGCAAGCGCAACCCGAGGTGCTGGTGATCGCCTGCTGCGGGCAGACGGCCAAGCGCGCGGCACAGGATTGGGTCCGCATAAGCGGTCAAAGCGAGGTTCAGGCACTCGACGCGGTGCGCAACGACCAAGTCTATCTGGTCGATGGCAACGCGTACTTCAACCGGCCGGGACCGCGCTTGATTGACAGTCTGGAGATTTTGGCCAAGCTCCTGCACCCTGACCTGTTCCCGCTCAGCGAAGCCGATAACGGCGTATTGCGGGTAAACTAAGATGGGAACCGATATAATTGACTAATGATCGGTAATTGCAACAACTGAGGTATCACGTGATGGCTCCGCGTATGACCCTCGTGCTGGGCGGCATCATGCTCGCGACCATGGCCGCACGCTTGCTGCCCCACCCGCCCAACTTCACCCCGATCGCGGCGGTGGCCCGTTTCGGCGGCGCTTGCGTGGCGGACCGGCGGCTGGCGCTCTTACTGCCGTTGCTCGCGTTATTTCTCAGCGATTTGGTGCTGGGTTTCATCGTCTACGGCTACGGCCTTGTCTATAGCGGGATGGCATTCGTCTATGCAAGCGTAGCGCTGATCACGGCACTGGGGATGTGGCAGCTGCAGCGGCGCGCGACGGCGGGCCGCATTGCCGCCTGCGCGCTCGCCGCCGCGAGCCTATTCTTCGTTGTGACCAACTTCGGCACCTGGCTGACGAGCGGACTGTATCCCCATAACGCAAGTGGACTGCTCGCCTGCTATCTGGCAGGCCTGCCATTCTTTCATTACACGCTCGCAGGCACGCTCGGGTATACAACATTGCTGTTCGGCGGCTTGGCGCTCGCTCGGCGCCACGCTCGCACGCGCCAGCTCCCACTGTCATCCCTGCCCAGTTAAATTCAGGATTGGAGCCTCCGCCCACCGAGGCATGCGCTGTCGCATCTACGTTCAGGTTCTGAGGCCCGCTGTGCAGCCGGGGCGGGCGCTCCGGGCGGTGATCCGCTGCACTCGGAATCGGCCATGTACGAGCCCTGCCTGTGGCGGGTACATTGAGTCCGTACAACTAGCTAGCTGCCCTGCCCGCTTTACTCCCGGAGTTCAAGAATTACGATTGCCTTCAGCCATCGTTATATACTATATTACATAGCGAGTTCAAGGGTTGTGATTGCCTTTAGACATCGTCATGTACTATAACTA